>CAZIWQ010000494.1:0-5598 GCA_964542355.1 uncultured Armatimonadia bacterium | reverse complement strand
AGCCACCCGTGCCGCTCACTGCGGATCAGGTACCGCAACTGCGCGCCACACAGCGGACCACGACCCAGCGGATGGTGCGAAGCCATCAACGCGTTCCAGATCGCCGACAGCTTGCTATACCGACTTGGTACCAAGACCAACTCCACCTTCCCCAACTCCCCCAGGCCGCAGCACACCTCCGGCACTGCTACCGCGGCCCCCACCGGCCGCTCAGCCCGCCTGTGGAACGCATACTCCCCCTCGCATGCCGGCAGCGCGATCACCCCACGCCGGTCCAACTCCAGCAGCGCCTTCCGACAACCCACCTCCTTCAGCCGACCACTCGGCGAGCGCCAGTTCAGCCACTCGCACACCTCCCGCGACAACGCGCGCCGAGAGATCTCCGGATCCTCAGCCACTCTCCCCTTGATCCGTTCCACTGTTGCGCCGCTGAACCACTCTCCGCATATTTGCATACCCCGCACCGTACCCTATAATGGCCACGGTGTCAAGTGTGTCTCCACGCCAACCCGTGGGGAGGGGGTCGGGGGGTAGGTCGCCGTTGCCGTCCCGTGGTCGCCTCCCCGACGGGGGATGCCCCCCCGCCCTGTTACGTCCCCTCCCACTGTGCTATAATCGTGGCACCCCAACGGAAGGAAGGCTCGCCTCATGCATCGGATTGCCCTGCTGCCCTGTGACGGCATCGGCCCGGAGGTCACCGCGGAGGCCATGAAGTGCCTGGACGTAGCCGCGAAGAAGTTCGGCGTCCAGTACGAGACCATCCCCTACGACATCGGCGGCGACCGCTACCTGCGCACCGGCGATATCATCACTGATGCCGAGATGGCGGAGCTGGCGCAGATGGATGCGATCTACCTCGGCGCCGTCGGGCACCCGGACGTCGCCCCCGGGATCCTGGAGCACGGCATCCTGCTGCGCGTGCGCTTCGAGTTCGATCAGTACGTGAACCTGCGTCCGGTGAAGCTCTATCCCGGCGTGTGGACTCCGCTGCGGGACAAGGGGCCGGAGGACATCGACTTTGTGGTCGTGCGCGAGAACACCGAGGACATGTATGCCGGCATCGGGGGGTGGCTGAAGAAGGGCACCCTCGACGAGGTCGCCGAACAGACCGCGGTCTATACCCGCAAGGGCTGCGAGCGCATCATGCGCTGGGCCATGGAGCTGTGCCGCAAGCGCAACAAGAACCGCACGATCCATTCGGTCGACAAGGCCAACGTCCTGACCTACGGCCACGACCTGTGGCGGCGGACCTTCAAGCTCGTCGGCGACGACTACCCGGACCTCACCAAGGAGTACGCGTTCGTGGATGCGTGCTGCATGTGGTTCGTCAAGAACCCCGAGTGGTTCGATGTGATCGTCACGACCAACATGTTCGGTGACATCATCACCGACCTGGGGGCCATGATCCAGGGCGGGATGGGCGTCGCCGCCTCGGGTAACATCAACCCCGAGGGAGTCAGCATGTTCGAGCCGATCCATGGCTCGGCGCCCAAGCACGCCGGGCTGGGGAAGGCCAGTCCGGTCGCGGCCATCTGCGCCGCGGGCATGCTGCTCGAGCACGTTGGCGAAGTTGCAGCCGGGAAGGCGATCGAGGACGCGGTGATCAGCGCGCTCTCCTCCGGCAAGGTGAAGGCGGTCACCGGCGACCCGGGAGACTGCCAGAAGGCCGGCGACTACATCGCCGAGCTGATCGCGTAGCCGAGCGGCGGATCGCGTCTGAGAGGTACGTGTCGGCCCGCTTCGTGGCAAGCCGCCGGACGGCACACTGCAGGCCGGGGCAGCGGCCGAAGAGCCGTACCGAGGCCGCGATGCTACGCTGAGAGACCCGCAGAGGCCACTCACAGCCATCTCGCCACCAGAGACCCGGCCGGAAGTGGCCTTCTCGGCGGGGTCGCCGGGGCAACGGGGGTGACGCGGGATGACTGGCGACAACCACAGGATCCAGGTGAGGGCCCGGGGCCCCCGGTGACAGGGGACCACCCCGGGCCTTTGTGTTGCCGGCGGAACCAGCAAGTGAATGGAGGGCGATCGACCATGGGCAGCACGCTGCACGGGAAGGGAATGTGGATCTGGCAGGTAGAGCGGTGTGAGGGCGGTGATGCGGACGCCATCGTCGCACGCGCCGGCGAGGCCGGCTTCACCCATCTGATCATCAAGATCGGGTATGGCACGAGTGCCCGTAACGGGGACCTGAGTACACTGGTGGATCGCATCCGCCAGACCGGGATCTCGCCGTGGGCGTGGCACTACACCCACGGCGGATCGCCGCAGTCCGAGGCCGATGCCGGCGCCGCACGGTTCCGTGAGTACCCCTTCGACGGGTTCGTCGTCGATGCCGAGCGCGAGTACGAGGGGGAACCGAAGGCGGCCAAGCGCTACATGCTGCGTCTGCGCGAGTTGCTCGGCGGCGTCCCTGTCGCCCTCAGCTCCTTCTACCTCCCCGACAAGCACCCGAGCTTCCCGTGGACGGAGTTCCTGGACCTGTGTGACATCAACATGCCCCAGGTCTACTGGGGCAACGCAGATGCGGTCACTTGCCTCGAGCAGTCGGTCGCCCAGAACGCCCGGTTCGGGAAGCCGATCATCCCGACGGGGGCGGCCTCGCCCGACACCGGGAAGGCGGCCGGGATCGCGCCCTTTGCCGCGCGGGTGCGTGAGATGGGGCTCGCAGCGGTGAACTTCTGGGACTGGGAGGAGGCCGACGCTCCGCGCTGGCGACCGATCGCCGACCTCGAGTGGCGGACACCTCGCGTCGTGGTTGCCGTACGGCCGGTGGGTACTGCGGACTGGCAGTACAAACCGGTCGACAGCGGGTTCCGTGACGGGAAGTTCTGGGTCCGGCCCTGCGACCTCGCCACAGCCGTCGGGACCAGCAGTGACGGCACGCAGACGATCCCCCTGCGCGAGGCCGTGACCGCGCTCGGCCTCGAGGCGGAGTATGTGAGCAAGCACGTGAGCGATCCGGACGATCCGAAGCTGTATCTGTTCGTGCACGATGCACCAGCCCCCGGTAGCTATGCAGTGGTCTTCGTCACGCCCGGCGATGGGGCGAGCATCTCCGGCGTCGTGCCGGTGAAGGTGCGCGTGCGCGGCGGCAGTCCGGTGCCCGACACGGCGGGCGTCCTGCTCCAGGTGAAGACCCCCGAGGGGGCCTGGGCCGCCAAGGGGTGGGTGCCGCGCCCCCAGGAGGGTGCGGCTGACTTCCTCTTCACCCCCGGGTGGGATACCGCGGGGACGAAGTCGGGGCCCAATGGCATCAAGGCCGTGCTGCAGGAGACGAAGCTGGGCAAGACGCTGGCCGAGGCCGAGATCCGGGTGGTGGTGGCGAAGCCCGGCGCCGAGCTCGCCATGGTCGCCAACGGGGCTGAGCACAAGGGCTTCATCACTCAGTCGACCACCACCGGCGGGCCGCTCGGCGAGAAGACCGGCTACTGCCGCGCCTATGCCGCGGAGTGCCTGGCGGAGTTCTACATCCCCAACGGCCGCCCCAACAAGCGCCACTCACAGCCCTACTTCGCCTACAGCAACACCGACCTGGTGGGCGACGATGCCGAGGAATGGGCCCGTGGACTGCGCAACGGGGTGGACAGCCACCGTGGCCACTGGCTGGAGCGGGCCACGGTCTACCCCGCCGGCCTCGCACCGGGTGACATGGTGTTCTGGATCGACGGGCTCAACGGTTACCACGGTCTGCACGGCCACGTCGCGATCGTCGTGTCGGTCAATACCGACGGGGTGATCGTCTCCGAGAACAGCTCGTCACGCGGCATCGGGACGCATGCGATCAGCCAGGACGCACTCTCCCACATGGTGGGCGTCATGCGTTGGCACCGGTGACGAGGCACTGACCGCCGTGCGCATTCGAGCATGTGAAGCAGCCATGCCCCGCCCCTCACGGGCGGGACGACGGCCGGCGATGGCAGGCGGGGCGCCTGTGGGCGATGCCACGCCGATCACACCATGAAGGCGGCGATGAGCGATGGCTTTCTTCAAGATCAGCGCGGGCGACGCTCTGGCCGACATCGGACGCTTCAACCTGCAGATTCTGGAGGGGGTGATGCGTGCCTACGTGACGACCAACGCCGACATCCTGAGCCACAACCTCGCGGTCATTCAGGCGGTCTTCGGGAAGGACTTGGCCGGCCTGGCCACGGCACCGACCGACTTGCTGCACAACTTCGTCAAGCTGGGCCTGCTCATCGCACCGGTCGGCATGCCCAGCTTCACCACCGCCTCGCGCGGCGCCGCGGTGACCTACTGGCGCCAGACGATGGAGGGCAAGCTGGAGTTGAGCGTGGGCACGGCCATCACCGGCGGACTGAGCCTCGCCATCGGCAGTGAGACCTCCCGACAGCAGTCTGACAGTTGGGCCTGTGAGATCACCTGGCAGCCCGGAGACGTCACGCAGTTCCTGGAGTCCCTCCGAGCCCTGGGCACCGCGATGCCCGACCTTCAGGCCAAGCTGCAGACCCTCCTGCCGGCGAAGGAGGGGTAGCGCGATGAGCAACGGGAACGAGGACAAGATCACGCAGACGCAGCTTCTGCGAGCCTTCGAGGCGACCGTCGGGCGGGCCGACCGCGAGCGCCAGGAGGTCTCCCGAGAGAACGCCATCGTCTCCGGCCAACGTGACCTGTGGATGATTGACTCGATGGACGTGGCGATGGGCGAGGTTCGGGCAGAGGTCGCGGAGGGGAGCGACGAGTTGCTGCTGCCGCGAAAGGACATCCCGCTCACCCTCAAGTTCTCCCTCCGCCGCGTCTCCGGTCAGACGCAGGTAAAGGAGGAAGGTGGCAGCGGTGGATGAGGCCGCATTCTACATCGATGAGGTGTTGCAGACACTGGCCCGGGGGGCGGCACGCGCCGACTTCGCGGCTCACACCGAGGCCGCGCAGACCTTCTCCGAACTCGCCCGGGAGATCGGCCCGCAGGCGGCAAGCCTCTACGCCCGCGACTGGCGGCTGGAGGAGCGAAAAGTCACGATGGAGGTGAAGGTGGAGATGGCGCGCAGCAGCGTCGATGGCCTACTGCGCATCTTCATCAAGGGCAACACCACGCAGACCGAGGGGCAGACCCTGCAGGTGGAAGACCGCTTCGTCGCAACGGGCCTGGCGCCACTGAGCCTCGACGACGGCGAACCCGGCACCGCGCCCGGGGGACCCCCGGAGCCCCCGCCCGCGGTTCCCGACGCACTTCGCAACCAGGTCCAGAAGCTGCTGCTGCGCCTCGCCAATGCTGAGGAGTCGGAGCGCGCCAGGCAGAAGGCGCTGCAGGTCGGTAACCCGTTCCATGTCGAGTGGCGCATGTTCCTGCGTCAGGTGCTGACGCGCCTCAAGTGGCCGTCGAGCCCCTCGCCGAAGTGGCCGACGCAGGAGGTGTGCGACTTCCTGGATGACCGCGTGAGTTGAGCCGCCCACACCAGCGCGTCGGCCGCGGCCCACAAAACGTCATCGCCGGCAAACAAACCGACACACGGTTTGGACCCTGACTTGCAGCGCGTCACTACGGTGCGCCGCGCGGAGGCGCGGTGCCCGGTGCGCGGGAGGGCGAGTTCGCGCGAGTGCCGAAATGCCAGCGTGGCGGGCGTGCCAGCCCGCCCG
>CAZIWQ010000493.1:0-5605 GCA_964542355.1 uncultured Armatimonadia bacterium | reverse complement strand
GCGCGGTCGTGGCCGGACAGGAGTGTCCGGCGTACCGATCAGGCCTCAGACTGTGCCGAGCGCCGCCGTCATCACGGCGCGAGCACCCACGTGTACGTCCGCCCGTTCGTGCGCGGGTCGGAGTTGTCAGAGGCCGAGAAGTACAGGCTCGTGACCCAGTGTGAGAACAGGCCTCGCCCCTTCTCGCGGATGTCCACGTGCGGGGCGTGCGCCGGCCCGAGCTCCTTGCCGTCCTCGAACAGCCGCAGCGTGGACGGCGGCACGTCCTTCATCCCGTCGCCGGGATAGCGCGGTCCCAGGTTCGTCGTATAGCAGCTCTTGATCTCGCCGCTGATCCTGGCGGGATACAATGTGCCACTGAGCGGAACGACGTAGCGGTAGCCGGCGTCGTCCACCACACGACCCGGTGCCTCGGGAGGCCCGACGCTCGGCCCCGCCGGTGCCGGCGCTGTCTTCGCCACCCACTCCAGGTAGTCCAGGTTCAGCCCCGTGCCATCGGTGTTCTCGAGCCGCACGCGATGGCGCCCGGCGGTGAGTCGCATCGCCCGGGGCTTGCCGTCCTCCCCGTTCAGAACCCCGTAGGCCCAGTTGTCGGTGTTCGCCGATCCGTACCCGCCGGAGCTGATCGCCCGCAGCGCAGGCTGGGGCTGCCCGTCGATCGTCAGTGCCCGTGTCGCGTTCTCCGGCGTGGCGTAGCGGGCCAGCAGGAAGTAGTCGTCCGCGACGGGGATGTTGACGTCCCACTCCAGCCAGTGGCCCTTGCTGTTCCAGTGTGAGAGCGAGCGGTCGGCGGCGGCCAGCTTGTCGTTGCGCACCTGGATCTCCCCGCCGCCCTGGGCGACGAAATCCTCCGCATCGGTGCGCAGGATCAAGCCCCACTTGCTCACAGCGAAGTCACGCGGCGCCGGGGGCAGCCCCACGGTTCGAGTCACGGTATGGGAGTTGCCCTGTTCGTCGCCTGCGGTGAGTGTGACGGTGACGAGCCCGCCATGATCGATGGCCTGCTCGACCTGCTCACCACCGGCCGGCACGCCGTCGACCTGCCACTTCCAGGATGCGATCTTGCCGACGGCCGCGCGGGAGGCCGACCCGTCGAGCCGGAGCCGCGCCCCGCCCGCCTCACGCTGCACGGTGTAGCCGAAATCGGCGAGGACCTGGTTGAGCAGGCCGATGCGCGCGTACGAGATGCCCGGCCGGCCATCGGCCGCCCCGAGTACCTCCAGCGTGTTCGAGGGCGGTGACCCGCCCCGCTCGGTGGCGGTCATGAAGCTGGTGAAGGGGTGCTCCAGCGCCACGCGCACCGGGACGCCGTGCGTGCCGTCGGGGAGGATCTCGACGAGCCGGTTCTCCGCCACCGGCCGCCGCTGCGCATCCGTCCCGGAGCAGTAGTAGAACGCGAACAGCCGGCCGTCCGGGGTGGCGTGTAGGCGGGCGTAGCCCGGGACCTCACCCGCTAGTTCCGCCCCGCTGGCGGCCAGGGTCGTGCGCTGCACGACCTTCCCCTGGTCCACGATGCAGTGCTCGAGGGACTCCGTCAGTGGCACGCCGGGGAAGAACTTCTCGCGCAGATTCTTGTCGAGGCTCCGCTCGAGCCACAAGAGGTGCGCCCGTCCCCTGGCGTCGACCCAGATGTCGAGGTTGGTGATGTGGCCCGCGGTCTTCTCGCGACTGGCGATCTCGACCCACGGCGCGAACCCGGTGGTGGTGATGTCCGGGGTCCAGGTGTAGTGCAGGCGGCGGAAGTCGTAGTCCCAGGTGCGGCCCTTGTTGAGCACTAGCTTGTACTCGCGCCAGGCCTTCACCGGCTCGATGATGTCGCTGATCGCCAGCACGTGGGCGGCGCGGCCCGCGAGCGCAAGCTCGGGGTAGCACAGCCGGATCGGCTCGGGCTTCTCGTAGTCGACACCCATCGGGAACGTGACGAAGCCATGGTGGGACCACTTGCCCGCGCGGTCCAGGAAGCTCCAGTGGTAGCCCTCGTGGCTCAGGACGTTGAACAGCAGGAACTCACCACTCGGGCCATTGCTGCAGAAGCTGCGGTAGGAGTGCTCGGTGAAGGCGGGGGTGCCATCCCACGCGGGGAGATGGGTCTGGTAGCCGTCCTGCGGCGCGGTGGCGGAGAACTCCAGCACCTGCGGCTGCGCCGGCCCGTTGTAGGTGTCCGGCGGGGTGAGCGTGGGGTTGACGGAGAGCATGAGGCGCCCGTCGGCCGCCCCCGCCAACGGGCACGGCTCGCGCGTCCGACCACTCGGATCGGCCTGCACCAGATGCCAGCCATCCGCCCCGCGCTTGAACAGCAGCCAACGTGTGTTGTTGAGCGGCTTGGCGCCCTTGATCGTCTCCAGCCCGCTGGCGAACACGTTGTCGCCGATCCGTACCAGGCAGGTGGCACCATAGCACCACAGCGGGCCGGCGCCGTTGTCAGCGGGCTCGTAGGTATAGATGCCCTCCTCGGCCTCAACGGCCGGGAGCAGGGGTCGGGGGGCCGCGGTCGCCATCGAGCATGTCACCCCGCAGACGAACAGGATGGTGGCCGGCAGACAACTCGGGACACACTGCGCGCCCAACACCAGGCGGTACGACCTCGCCAACGGACGCTTCATCGGAGTCCTCCACTCAGGGACCGCAGGCCGCACTCGCGCCTCAGGTCCGCACGATCGTCTGGGCACGCGTCTTGCCGACGGAGACGATCTTCACCGGGACACCAGTGAACTCCTCGATCGTGCGGACATAGTCCTGCGCGGCGGCGGGAAGGTCGGCGTAGGCCAGGCAGGCCCCGATGTCCTGGCCCCAGCCGGGGAGCTCCTCATAGACCGGCGTGACGCGGTCCAGCAAGTCCCCGTTGCTCGGAACCATATCCACCTGCTTGCCATCCAGCTCATAGGCGACGCAGACCGGCAGGCGGTCGAAGGCGTCGAGCACGTCGAGCAGTGTCAGCGCGATCCCGGTGGCACCGTTGAGGCGCGCGCTGGTCTTGAGCACGACGAGGTCGAGCCAGCCACAGCGCCGCGGACGCCCGGTGGTTGTCCCGTACTCATGCCCGCGCTCGCGCAGCAGATCGCCCTGATCACCCTCGTCCTCGGTCGGGAACGCCCCGGCCCCGACGCGGGTGGTGTAGGCCTTGGCGACGATGATGACCTCATCAATCAGTGTCGGGCCGACGCCGGTCCCCAGACACGCACCGCCGGCGAGCGGGTGTGACGAGGTGACGAACGGGAACGTCCCGCAGTCGAGGTCCAGGAACGTGCCCTGGGCCCCCTCGCAGACGATGTCCGCCCCCGCGGCGATGCGCTCGAACACGAGCGCCCGGGTGTCGGCGATGTACTGGCGGGCATGCTGCGCGGGGCCCCACACCTCCTCGAACACGGCCTCGGGGTCGAGTGGCGGGTGGTCGTAGAGCGCACGGATGAGGGCGTTCTTGTGCGTCAACTGCCCGGCGATGCGCTCACGCAGGACGTCGGCGGAGAGCAGGTCCCACATCCGCACCGGTCGCGGCATCCGGGCGGCCTTGTCGGTGTACGCCGGGCCGATGCCACGCCGCGTCGTGCCGATGCTGCCGCCGCCGCGGGCGTCCTCCTCCAGCCCGTCCAGCAGCCGGTGATAGGGCATGATGACATGGGCACACCCGCTGATGCGCAGGTTCTGGCACGTCACACCGCGTGCCTGCAGGCCCCGGATCTCATCGACGAGGCAGGTCACGTCGATCACAGTACCGTCGCCCATGACCGACAGGACGTCCTCATGGAGGATCCCGGAGGGGATCAGGTGGAGCTTGAACTCGTCGCCCCCGACAACGACGGTGTGCCCGGCATTGCTCCCGCCCTGGTAGCGGACGACGACCTGTGTCGTCTCGGCGAGGATGTCGGTGATTTTGCCTTTGCCTTCATCGCCCCACTGGGCTCCGACGACCACCTGGATTGGCATCGCGTGAACAGCTCCTTCGTCGCGCAAAAAAAGGCTCAAGGGGGCATCCCTTGAGCCTTGGCATACGTAAACTCGGGATTCGTCGTCCCGTGGAGAGAGTTTAGCCCGGTCACCCGGGCCTGTCAAGGCCGATGTGCGCGGCCGATCGGGGCGCGCTCCCCTCGTTGCCGTTCCCGGGCGCGTGGGTTATAATCGACGGCGACGTGCCGTATCCTGCCGGCGATTCCGCGGCACGAGGTTCTGAACATGTCCCTGTTCTGGCGCTTCATGCGCTTTGCCCGTCCCTATCGCACGCCCCTGTTCGCCTCGATCCTGCTCGTCTTCATCACCACCGGCCTGTCGATGCCGATGCCCTTCTTCCAGCAACTGCTCATCGACAAGCTGACGAAGCTGTATGGGGAGGGCTGGCAGAAGCTCGCCGCCAGCGAGCACGCCAGCCAAGTCGGCGACGCCCACCAGTTCCTCGTCATGATCACGGTTGTCCTGGTGTCGTTGGCCATCGGCGGCGCCATCATCGGCTACAGCCGCTCGATGATCCTCTTGTTCGTCGGCAACCGCGTTGTCTTCGACGTCCGCCAGCGGCTGTTCCGGCACCTGCAACGACTCTCGATGCGCTACTTTGAGCGGCACTCGAGCGGGCACATCATGGCCCGCGTGCTGTACGACGTCGATGCCGTGCAGTCGGTACTCAGCAGTGGCGTCGTGGACATGCTCACCAACCTGGTGACCCTGCTGGTGGTCGCAGGTATCCTCATCTGGTACGGCTTCGTGATCCACTCGTGGCTGCTCCCGGCGATTGCCCTGGGTGTGCTGCCCCTGTATGTACTCAACTTCCTGGCGATGCAGAAGAGCATTCGCCATGCCGCCTCTGAGGCGCGCGACCAGTTCTCGAATGTCTACGCCACGCTGGCGGAGTGCATTGCCGGCATCCGCGTGATCAAGGCCTTCGCCCGCGAGCAGTATGAGGCCCGCCGCTTCGTACGCGACGTACGCGAGAGCATCGACCTCAACATCCGCACCGGCCGACTGCGCACGGTTCTGAGCATCAACGCCAGTCTCCTCACGCAGCTCGCCAGCATCTCGGTCTTGTTTCTCGGTGGCCTCCTGGTCCTCCAGGGCCACATGACGATGGGGCAGCTCATCGCGTTCCGGACGTACATGGGCATGATGTACGGCCCCATCATCGCGCTGGTGACCATCAACGACACGATCAACTGGGTGATGGCCGCAGTCGAGCGCATCTTCGAGACACTCGACACGATGCCGGACGTGCAGGAGGCGGAGGCCCCGATCCGCCTCGGTACACTCGAGGGGCGGATCGAGTTCCGCGATGTCGGCTTCTACTACGAGCCCGGCGAGAACGTCCTCGCCGGCGTCGACATCAACGCCCAGCCGGGGAGCGTCACTGCGCTGGTCGGCCCCAGCGGCAGCGGGAAGACCACGCTCGTGCACCTGATCCCCCGCTTCTACGATGTCACCGAGGGGGCGATCCTGGTCGATGGTCACGACCTGCGCGAGGTGCTCGTCAGCAGCCTGCGCCGCAACATCGGGATGGTTCTGCAGGAGAGCTTCCTGTTCCAGGGCACACTGCGCGAGAACATCAAGTACGGCCGGCCAGAGGCCACCGACGAGGAGGTCGTGCAGGCCTCCATTGCCGCGAACTGCCATGACTTCATCATGG
>CAZIWQ010000492.1:3610-5608 GCA_964542355.1 uncultured Armatimonadia bacterium | reverse complement strand
GCGGCAAGTGCGTGCTATGCCGCGAGGGCACCAAGCAGATGCTCGCCCTGCTCGACGACATTGTCGCGGGGCGGGCGACCGCGCAGACGCTGGACCTGCTCGAGCGGCTGGCACACGTCGTGCGCAAGGGCTCACTGTGCGGTCTCGGCAAGACCGCGCCGAACCCGGTGCTCTCTACGCTACGCCACTTCCGCGCCGAGTACGAAGCGCACGTGTTCCAGAAGCGCTGTCCGGCCGGCCAGTGCAAAGCCCTGCTCACCCCCACGATCGACCCCGACCTGTGCAAGGGGTGCGGCCTGTGCGCCCGCAAGTGCCCCGTCGGGGCCATCGTCGGGGAGAAGAAAGCGCCCCATCGCATCCAGCCCGACGTCTGCGTTAAGTGCGGAGCGTGTGCGGATGCCTGCAAGTTCAACGCCATCGCGGGAGTGTAGCGGATGAACAGCCACAGTGTCGTCACCATCGATGGAAGAGAGATCCCGCTCGACGGCGAGCCCAACCTGCTCGAGCTGATCCGCAAGGCCGACATCGATATCCCCACGTTCTGCTATCACTCGAACCTGAGTGTCTATGGCGCGTGCCGGCTGTGCCTCGTCGACGTGGCCGGCCGGGGGATCGTGACCTCCTGCTCGACAGCGCCCGAGCCAGGGATGCAAGTGAAGACGAACACGGAAGAGATCCGCGAGATGCGCAAGATGGCTGTCGAGCTGCTGCTCGCCAGCCACGATCAGAGCTGCCCGACATGCCCCAAGAGCGCGTCGTGCAAGCTGCAGGAGCTCGCCCGGCGCCTGGGGGTCACCGAGGTGCGCTTCAAGCCCACTCGCAAGGCGCTCCCGATCGATTGCAGCTCGCCCTCGCTCGTGCGCGACCCCAACAAGTGCGTCCTGTGCGGGGACTGCGTGCGCGTCTGTGCCGAGATCCAGGGCATCGGCGCGATTGATTTCGCCCACCGCGGCAGCGAGGTGGCCGTCTTGCCGGCGTTCGGCAAGGACCTCAGCAGTGTTGAGTGCGTCAACTGTGGGCAGTGTGCCGCGGTGTGTCCCACCGGCGCCATCACGCCGCGCTCACATGTCGAGGCGGTGTGGCAGGTCCTCGACGACAGCACGAAGACCGTCGTCGTCCAGATCGCCCCCGCGGTGCGTGTTGCGCTGGGTGAGGCGTTTGGGCTCGCGCCCGGGGTCGTCACCATCGGGCCGATCGTCGCGGCTCTCCGTGCGCTCGGCTTCGACCGCGTGTACGACACCTGCTTCAGCGCCGATCTGACCGTGATCGAGGAGGGGACCGAGTTCCTCCAGCGCGCGCGGGAGGGCCGGAACCTGCCCCAGTTCACCTCCTGCTGCCCGGGCTGGGTGAAGTTCGCGGAGCAGTACTACCCGGACCTGTTGTCGAACCTGTCCTCGTGCCGCTCGCCGCAGCAGATGTTCGGGTCGCTGGCGCGCGAGGTGCTCCCCGCGGAGTTGGGAGTTGAGGGGCGTGACCTCGTCGTGGTCTCGATCATGCCGTGCACGGCGAAGAAGTTCGAGGCCACTCGTCCGGAGTTCACGCGCGAGGGCGTGCCGGACGTTGACTATGTGCTCACGACGCAGGAGCTCGCCCACATGATCGAGGGCGCCGGTCTGCGCTTCCATACGCTGCAGCCGGAGTCGCTCGACCTGCCGCTGGGGTTCAAGACCGGCGCCGGGCTGATCTTCGGCAACTCCGGCGGCGTCAGCGAAGCAGTCCTGCGGTTCGCGTGCGAGAAGCTCAGCGGGGTTACGCTCGCAGCACCGGACTTCCACGAAGTGCGGGGGGAGGCGGGGATCCGGGAGGCGGTGATCGTCGTCGGGGGGCAGGAGCTGCGGCTGGCCATCGTCCACGGCCTCGCGAACGCCCGCAAGATCGCCGAGCAGGTGCGAGCCGGGGACTGCCCCTATCAGCTCGTCGAGGTGATGGCCTGTCCCGGCGGCTGCGTGGGCGGCGCCGGTCATCCCGTGTCCACCGACCTGCAATCTCGCGCGCGCC
>CAZIWQ010000492.1:0-3600 GCA_964542355.1 uncultured Armatimonadia bacterium | reverse complement strand
GACTTCGACGTCAAGCCGCAGCGCACCGCGGGCCTGTATGCCGCCGACAAGATGGTCCAGCTCCACAAGTCACAGGAGAACCCCTACGTCCGGCACTGCTATGAGACCACGCTCGGCGAGGTGGGGGGCGAGAAGGCCCATCACCTCCTGCACACCAGCTACCAGAGCCGCAAGCGCATCAGCGATGAGGACATGTCTCTGCTCACGGGGGGAGACGAGCAGAAGCTCCGGGTCAGCGTCTGCGTCGGGACAAGCTGCTACGTCCGGGGTGCGCAGGACCTCTTGCGCATGCTTGTCCGCTATGTCGAGGAGCACGGTCTGGAGCATGCGGTCGACATCGGGGCCACGTTCTGCTTCGAGCGATGTGACCGCGGGCCCACGGTCACGGTCGGCGCGATCGTGCTCGAGCGCTGCACGTTCGAGCTGGCGCGCGAGACCCTCGAGCGCGAGCTTGCCCGGCTGCCGGTGTGAAAGGGACTGATGAGCCGTGGAAACGCCGCAGATTGCCAGCCAGATCGTGTTCACCAACAAGGCGCGCTGCCGTGACTGCTATCGCTGCGTCCGCGTGTGTCCGGTGAAGGCCATTCGCATGCAGCACGGTCAGGCGTTCGTCGAGGGCGACCGCTGCATCTGTTGCGGCACCTGCATCCGCGAGTGTCCGCAGGGCGCCAAGTCCTTCCGTGACGACACCTCCCGCGCCGCCGCCCTGATCGCGGGCGGCGGCCTGGTCGCCGCCAGTGTCGCCCCCTCGTTCGCCGCAGTGTTCGGTGAGTGGGAGCGTCGGCGCTTGCCCTCCGTCTTGCGCAAGCTCGGATTCGGCTATGTCGGCGAGACGGCGATCGGGGCGTATCTCGTCGCCCAACGGACCGCCGAGGTCGTGGCCGCGGACGGCGACCAGCCCCACATCTGTACGGCCTGCCCCGCCGTGGTCAGCTACATCGAGGGCTACCGCCCCGCTCTCGTGGGGTTGCTCACCCCCGTGGTCTCCCCGATGATCGCCCATGCCCGCCACCTCAAGCAGACCCTGGGGGCGGCGACGCACGTTGTGTTCCTCGGCCCCTGTGTCGCCAAGAAGGCGGAGGCGGAGCGCCCCGAGCACGAAGGGCTGGTGGAGTGTGTGCTCACCTTCGCCGAGCTGTGCGACTGGCTGGAGCGCGAAGGCCTCTCGCTGCAGGAGTGCGAGGAGAGCAGCTTTGATGAGCAGCCACTGGGCGAGGCGCGCTTCTTCCCGCTGGCGGGGGGGAGCATCCGCACCGCCGAGCTGAGCGCCGATCTCCTGGCCGCCGAGAACGTGGCCGTGAGCGGCTTTGACGAGGTGCGCGAGGCGCTCGCCAGCCTGGAAGCGGCACCCGCACCGGTGCTCGTCGAGCCCCTGTTCTGTCCCCAGGGCTGTGTCGGTGGCCCGGCGATCCCGCGTGACCACAACCTGCACGATCGGCGGCGCCAGTTGCTCGCCTATGCCCGCGAGCATCCCGGTGCGGTGCCGCCGCCGGCGCCGGCCGGGGTCACGCTCGATACCGGCTTCGCCCACCGCATCATCGCGAGCCAACACGAGGTGACCGAGGCGGACATCCGTCGCGTGCTCGAGCTCACCGGCAAGGTCAGTGCCGAAGATGAGCTCAATTGCGGGGCATGCGGATACCCCTCGTGCCGCGAGAAGGCCATCGCCGTCGTTCGCGGCATGGCGGAGCCGGAGATGTGTATCCCCTACATGCGGCGGCTCGCCGAGCAGCGCTCCGACCGCATCATCGACACGAGCCCCAACGGGATCGTGATCGTGGACGAGCGCCTCACCATCCTCTCGATGAACCCCGCCTTCCGGCGCATGTTCATGTGCACCGAGGCGGTGTTGGGCAAGCGCATCTCGTACTTGATGGACCCCGATCCGTTCGAGCAGCTCGTCGCCGGCACCCGGGAGCTGGTGGAGACCGTGGTGCGCCACGAGCGCTACAACCTGGTGTGTCACCAGATCCTCTACCCGCTGCCGGAGGAGCAGCAGTACGTGGGGATCTTCGTCAACATCACCACCAGCCAGGCGGATCGGGAGAAGCTGGACAAGCTGCGGGCGCAGACGATTGCGCAGGCGCAGGAGCTGCTCCAACACCAGATCAGCATGGCCCAGCAGATCGGGCAGTTCCTGGGGGAGAGCGCGGCGCGCGGCGAGAAGCTCGTCGAGAACCTGATGGGGATGGCGGGCGAGCGCGAGGCCGGGCCGAAGGAGGGAGACGACTGGCTGGCCGATACGTACACGTCGAGATAGGCAGCGCGCAACTGCCGAAGAAGCCCACCGACCCCTGCGGCGATGTCGTCGCCTCCGAGCGCACCGCCGCCTGCACGACGATCGTGTGCGCCGATGGCATCGGCTCCGGGATCCGCGCCAACGTGGCGGCGGGGATGTGCACCGCCCGCCTGCTCGAGCTGATGCGGGTCGGCTTCTCCCCGCGCCGGGCCTTCGCCAGCCTCGTCGCCACGATGGAGCAGGCCAAGACCGACGCGACGCCCTACTCGGCGTTCAGTCTCGTGCGCGTGCTCAACGAGGGGGAGACGACGGTCCTGTCGTACGAGGCGCCGCCCCCCCTGATCGTCGCCAAGCGGCATGCCGTCGCCCTCCCGCAGCGCACGGTGGTCATCGGCAGCAGTCTCACCGGCGAGGCGAACTGCCACCTCGAGCCCGGCGAGGCGATCATGGTGTTCAGCGACGGCATCACGCAGGCGGGGCTTGGCGGCAAGCTCAAGCGCGGCTGGCAGGTGGAGGGGGCGTGCCACTATGTGGACGATCTGCTGGCCACCGGCGTCCCCCTGGCCGAGCTCCCGGTGCGGGTGGCCCGCCGGGCCGCCGACCTGAGCGCCGGCACCCCCGGGGATGACTGCACCGTCGTGGTCGCGGCATGCCGGTGGGGGAACACCGTCAACATCCTCACCGGCCCTCCGGCCGACCGCCGCACCGACCGCGAGGTTGCGCACAACTTCCTGGCGACGGAAGGGACGAAGGTCATCTGCGGGGCCACCACGGCGGAGATCGTGGCTCGCGCCCTCGGCGCCGAGGTCACCGTCGACCGCAGCTCACGCAGTCTGCTGGCGCCACCGAGCTATGTGCTCCCGGGGGTGGACCTGGTGACGGAGGGGGCGGTCACGCTCAACCAGCTCTACAATGTCCTGGACGAGGACCGGGAGAGTTTCGAGGAGGACAGCGGGGTCACTGAGCTCCATGAGCTGCTGTTGGCCGCCGACCGCGTCAGCGTCTTCCTCGGCAGTGCCCAGAACCCCGCGAACAAGCATATCAGCTTCCGTCAGCGTGGGATTCTCCCGCGTGCGAAGATCATCGAGCTGCTTGCGGAGAAGCTGCAGGCCGCGGGCAAGCTGGTCGTCATCCGCCCGGTGTGAACGCGGTTCCGGGGAGAGGGTGTCTGCCGCTCGGGGCCGGGGGGGCGGCCGCCGTTAGCCGTTGCCGTCGCCCCTGACCTCACTGTCCACTGCTTCCACCACGGCCATCGCGCCGGCGGCCGCGACACAGCCGCTGACCTCGCAGGCGTGTGAGCGCTCGAACCGCGCGGCTGGCGGGTTCGGGTCTGCCCCGGCCGCGCTGCGGATCGTGCAGCC
>CAZIWQ010000491.1:398-5615 GCA_964542355.1 uncultured Armatimonadia bacterium | reverse complement strand
ATCGGCGGGCCGGATCTCCCAGAGCACGGGTGGGCCGTCGGGACGCGCGGTCCGGACCTGGAGTGCGTTGTCGGCCGCGCGCCAGGCACTCCCGGGGCCCTCCCACAGCGTCTGCACCTCCAGGTTGTCGCTGTCGGTGCGGAACCCGAGGTCGTCGACCACCAACGCGTACTTGCCCGTCCGCTGCACCAGCGAGCGCCGCCAGTCGCAGTAGGCGGCCTTCGGCACATCGCCGACGAACACCGCGGTGCCACCAATCACATCACTGCCCAGCAGGGCAGCGTCCATCGCGATCTGCGGCTCCACCATCCCGTCGGCGCGGACGAGGACCTGGTTGCGGTAGCCCTTCAGGAGGGTCGCCCCAGCGATCCTGAGCTCCAGCAGGGCGAGGGTGTGGTAGGGGTTGCGGGAGGCCCCGTTGAACCCGTCGATGAGCGCGAAGTCGCCGGCGCCGTCGGGGGCGCTGCGGTAGCTGCCGAAGTAGAACGACTGCTCCGGGGGGAAGCCGTTGCGGCGCGCCTGCCACGCCGGCGCCGACAGCCGATTGAGCGTCCACTTGCCCACCAGGTCTGTCGGCAGGGCGGGCTGGAGGTGTGCCTCCGGCCAGAATGACTGCCCGAGGCGAAAGAGGCTCGTGTCCACACCCGTGCGCTCACGATAGGTGATCCAGCGTCCGTCCTGCATCAGGTAGGCGGCCTTGTTCAGATAGTCGAGGGCCCCCGAGTTCAGCGCCCAGTCCGGCACGAGGCCCGACAGCAACGCTTCCTGTGCCCGCAAGAGAGTGCCCAGCGCCCCGCTTGCCAGCGGCCCGCGGTCGCCGCTCAGCAGCATGTAGCTCAGCACCGGGGCGGTCCCGGTGGTATACCAGAACAGGTTGTCGCTCTCTCCCTCCACCCAGGCGTACTCATGCAGCGAGGCGAAGGCATGCTGTGCCCCCGTCATGCACTGGGCCCACACCGGGCTCGGGTAGTCCTTGTCAAAGTAGCGCCCCAGGCAGTACAGCGAGATCGCCGAGTACTGGCCGTGGCGCGATCCCACCGCCCGGGCCGGCCGTTGCAGGGGATAGATGCCCTCGTTCTTGCGGTGGTTGAGCTGGCGGGAGAAGGCGTTGGTGATCTTGAGCCGCTCCTCGTCGCTGAACAGCGGGCTCTCCTCGATCAGGTCCCAGTACAGGATCGCCATGTGCGCGTTGTAGTGATAGAAGCCGGCCAGCGGATCGTCCTTGTTCTCGATGCGCTCGCCGTCGATCTCGGCGATGTCCTGTTTGGCCTTCGCATCGGGGAAGGCAAGGCGCACGAACTCGCGGGCGCTGTGCTCGTCGCCGGTCATGTAGTACATGGCAATGCGCTTGCTGATTGAGCACCAGCCGAAGTAGCCGACGGAGCCATAGCCCTTGGAGGCTTCCCAGGTCTCGAACTGGGTGATGTCGGTGGGGACCTGCACGCCCTTGCCGAGCCGGATCTCCATCAGCCGGCCCACAGACAAGGCCCCGGGGCCGCCGCCCCCGCTGGTGAGCTTGTCGATGAGCTTGTCGACCGCCGCCGCTACCCCAACATCATCGCTGCCGCCGGCGAGGATCACGTTGTGGCCGCCACCAAACGGGTTGTGCAGGGAGCGCACATTGTAGCCCTCGGGGCCGGGGTACTTCAGGTCCAGCAGGCAATAGTAGCGGTTGTAGAGCTCCTCGATGGTCTTGTTGGTCGAGCGGTTCCCGAGCACGATCAGGTTGCCGCGGATCGGGACCGCGGCCGCGGGGCTGTCGTCGCGCGCGATGGGGACCTGCACTCCCGTCAGCTGCTCAATCACCGCCTGGAGGCGGGTCGCCGGCGCATCGTACACGCCGCTCGTCGGGGTGACGATCGTCGCGCTCGGCTCGCCATCGTTCACCAGCGCAGTGGTGAGGTGGAGGTCCTTGAGCTTGTCGTAGACCGGGGGGACGGGTTCCGGCAGGGGCGGCTGGGGCGGCGGGGGCGGCGGCGGGGGCTCGACACCGGATACCAGTGACACGCTATCCACCATCACTTTCGGGGTGGGATCACGATGGGTGTACAGGTAGATCGTCGCTGACGTCGTGCCCGGCGGGGCGACTGCTTTTGTCGCAACACGGTTGAAGGTCTCAGTGCTGAGTGCCTCGAGGCCGGTCTGCACGTACGTGCCTGACGGGGTGAAGCGAAGCTGGAGGAGTGCCCCGCCGGCCGTCCTCTCGCCCGGCACGAGGCGCACCATGGCACTGACCTCGTACGCCAGGTCCGGGGCAATGGGTACTGACTGCGAGACCCCGATCTCCCGGGCCGGGTCCTCGTCGTCGATGAGCAGAGCGGCCTTGCCGTCGTGCGCGACGTCGGTGAGCGAGACGTGCAGGCGCTCCGATGGCTTCCCGTACGGATCCCAGCCGACCGGCACGCCGCTTCTTCCGAGCCCACCTTCGAACGAGGGGTTCTTGAGGAGGTTCTCCGAGACGGCGCCGTACCCGGCCGATGCCGCCACGGTTGCCAGACACGCCACCATCGCAGCACTCGCGACGCGTCGCCGCTGCACACTGTTCATCGACAGCCTCCTGTGAGGGTTGGAAGAGCGGCCGAGAAGTCGTTCTGAGGCCGCGATGCTACGCTCTGAGGCTCGCAGAGGCCACTCACAGCCATCTTGGTGCTAGAGACCCGGCCGGAAGTGGCCTTTGCGGCCGGGTCTCTAGATATCGACAGGAGGTTCGACACAGGAGGGGCGAGTGCCTGCGGGGGCAGAGGGGGGGCGTGGCGCTCCGGCCCCCGCACCGTCTACTTCTGCGGCACGTACTGCAGCACGACGACGCCGGGCGATTCCACGTACACTGTCTGCATCGGCCCCGTGGGCAAGACGTTGCCCTTCCACTGGTGGTCGGACTCCGCGACGTGCCGCTCGCGGACCTCACTGAGGGGTGGCAGATGCTTGGGCGCCACGCGCAGCTCCAGCGGCTCCACACCGGCGTAGGCAATCACCAGGTTGTAGGCGGTCTTGGTCTTGAAGGTTGCGGCCACCACGAGGTCGCTCGGGCGCATTACCTCAAGCTGCATGGAGCCGCGAGGGGCGTAGTGGGCCAGCAGCCACGCCGCCCAGTAGGGCGTCTCGGGCACGCCACTGTGTGAGATCATGCCCCAGCCCCCCGGCGCCAGCTTGTAGTGGATCAGCTTGTCCACATACGGAGTGCCCGCGAGGACGACCGTGGCAAGCCAGGCGGCGCCGAACCCGGTACTGGCGCGCTCGTCACGGCACCACCCCTGATCATCGCGCGCCGAGCTCAGGGCGCACCGTGTCACGAACACCTCGGTGTCGCGCCCCCGCACGCTTTTGGCCAGCCGCCGGACCTGCTGAAACGAGAGCTGGTGTGGGAGGTCTGCCGAGCGCGTATCGTTCGCGGTCCGGTAGAGGGCATCGCTCTCGGCCAACACACTGTGGGTGCCGTAGAAGTGGAAGGAGAGAAAGTCCAGTCGCCGGGCCCCCTTGAGGAAGCCCGCCACATGCTGGTCCCCGGCGGAAGCGAGGCCCGGGCCGCCCACGCGCGCGGCGGGGTCCGCGGCCAGCACGAGGTCGGTCAGCTTGTTGTAGGCGCTCACCACGTGCTCGACATCGGCGAAGGCGCCGGAGGTCAGGGGGGCGCTAAAGATCTCGTAGTAGTTGCCGGTGCCGGTCTTGGCCGCCGTCGCCACGAGGTCGGTGACGGTCCGCACGAACAGGGCGTACAGCCGCTCCCGCTGCGCCGGCTTGTCCTCGACCGCGCGCGGGACATTGAGGCATACCAGCGGGCGGCAACTGCAGCGCTCGACCCACGCCATGTGCCGGCGCAGCAGGTCGAGGTCATAGCTCTCGTGGCGGGGGTCGAAGTAGTCGCTCAGTTGCAGGCGGACCACGCAGGGCCCCAGGTCGCTGATCACGGCCTCCGCCCACGAGCCGGCATCATCGTCCTTGCCGTCGAGGACCGTCGGGGGCGAGCCGAGATTGAGGCCGATCTGGAGCCGCGCGGGCACTCCCGGTCGTCCCAAGTCGGGGCTGAGCCGTGCGGTCTTGGCGCCGGGGTGCGTCGGCGGTGGTGTCGGCACCGGGGTCGTTACCGGAGGTCGCGGGGCAGGCGTCGCCTGCGCCGGCTTCGGCTCCGCTTCCGCCATCACCTCATCGAGCCGGAACCGGAACTTGCTCCATGCGCCGTTCTTGGAGAACTGCAGGAGAGTGATGTGGGGCAGGTCCCCAGCCTGCAGGGCGGCGCCCGTCGAGTCGGTGAACCCGAAGAACCGGAAGCTGAACTTCTCCCACGTTGTCCCGTCCAGCCGGATGACCTGGGAGTAGGCGACATCGCGCGGTGGGTTGGTGGTCTGCAGGCCGATGGTTACGCGCAGGGGCTCGGCGGAGCCGTCGCCGCGGATCCACATCGAGAGCCGGCTGCAGCCGGCCTGAGCCCACTTGCGGCCATCGACACGGGTCGAGAGACTCGCCCACCCGGAGGGGGAGCGCTCGAACTCGATTCGGGCTGACCGCTTCCCTCCCGCCGGCGCGCCCCCGCTCATGGCGTAGATGGCGCACTTCTTGGCCGGGTGCGAGACTGTCGCCTGGTCATCGTTGGCGGTCCAGTGCCTGACCCCGGCCTCGAAGTCGTCAACCACGACAGTGGCAGGCCGGGGTGGCGGCGTGCGCCCCTGAGCCCACGCGGTCGCGGCAAGCAGCGCACACAGCACACCAACGGTCCACGCTTTGGATCGCATGAGGACCAACCCCTGGACGACAGGTGCGACAACGGACCGGGGGCCGCCGACGGCGGGGGTCACGACTGGCGCGCCCGGCGGCAGAGCATGGCCGCGAAATAGCCGGCCCCGAACCCGTTGTCGATGTTGACGACCACCACCCCGCTCGCACACGTGTTGAGCATGGACAAGAGCGCGGCGAGGCCGCCAAAGCTGGCACCATACCCGACGCTCGTGGGCACCGCGATGACCGGCTGCGCGACCAGCCCCCCGACGACGCTGGCGAGGGCCCCCTCCATCCCGGCGACGACGATGATCGCCTCGGCCGCCTGCAGGCGGTCCTGGTACTCGAGCAGGCGATGGATGCCCGCGACCCCCACGTCATACAACCGATCGGCCCGGCAGCCGGCGGCTTCGAGCACCACCGCCGCCTCCTCCGCCACCGGGATGTCGGAGGTGCCGGCGGAGACAATCAGACACGCGCCACTGCGGTCGGCCGCGGCGGGCG
>CAZIWQ010000491.1:0-388 GCA_964542355.1 uncultured Armatimonadia bacterium | reverse complement strand
TCATGGTATACCGCCGCGGGGAACTCCTGCGCCACGGCGGCATACTGGGCGGCGTCGGCGCGCGTCCCCAGCACGACGTCGGCCCGGGCCGCCAGGGCGCGCAGGATCCCACACACCTGTGGCACCGTCTTGTTCTGGCAGAAGACCACTTCGGGGAACCCGGTCCGCAGGGCCCGGTGATGGTCGACCTTGGCGTACTGCAGGTCCTCAAACGGCAAGTGCCGCAGGCGCGCGACGGCCTCCTCGATCGGGAGGCTGCCGCCGGCGACGTCGGCCAGGAGCTGGCGGAGGCGGGGCTCATCCACGCGCGGCGCCACCACCGACAGGAGGTGCCGGACGCGCCACTTGCGGCGCCGGTGCCGCGGCAGTCTGCGCCGGAACGGGACGT
>CAZIWQ010000490.1:0-5628 GCA_964542355.1 uncultured Armatimonadia bacterium | reverse complement strand
CAGAGGAGCTATAGGGCTGTCCAGCGCCACTCACGCAGCCGCCCGGGCAGGCCATCACCTCGACGAAGTCATAGCGTTCCTCGCCGGAGACGATCTTCTGAATCAGCGCCTCGGCGTTGGCGAGGCCGCTTACAATGGCGATGCGCACCTCGCGGTCGAGATACGGCACGCGCGCCTCTTTCACGCCCTTCATTCCGCGCACGCCGGTCAGCGCCGCCGTGAGCAAGGTCGAGGCACGCATCGAAAAGCCCTCCTGTGTTGTCACACCGGTCCCGGGGCAAGCGTCTCGCACAGCATCGAGCCGGGTTGCTGCCGACTGCCGACCATGCCGCAGCCTGTCTGCCGCCGGGTGGCCCTCTCATGGTTGCCCGCGAGGGCCCGCATTCCCTTCCTGCCCGCGAGTGCCGCCTCGCGATCGGACGGTCGCCGGGGAGGTCGTGTGACCCGCGGTCGGGAAGACAGGACGCGTTTCTTCGCCACCGCATCGCTCGCCGCGTCCCTCGCCGGGCCGCAGCCACGCTCAGAGGTCAACCGCATGGAGACAACCGTCGCGTTCATGGCACTTGCCGCACTGGTGTCGGCTGTCGCCAGTGCCGACCCCGCCGGCCCCGAGCCGTTCCGGGACGGGGATGTCGTCTGCTTCGTCGGCGACAGCATCACGCACTCGCGCAAGTTCCACAGCTACATCTACGACTACTATCTGACGCGCTTTCCGGCGCGCAAGATCCGGTTCGTGAATTGCGGCATCGCCGGCGACAGCGCCGCGGGCGCCGTCCGGCGCTTCGAGTGGGACATCCTTCCTCACCGGCCCACCGTGGCCTCGCTCATGCTCGGGATGAATGATGTGGGGCGCGGGCTGTACGGCAAAGCCTCCCCGGACGCACAGAACCTGGCGGCTCGCGAGCGGGCGCTCACCGGGCATCGCCAGAGCATGGAACAGCTTGCCGCCTTGCTGGCGCAGCGCTGTGGGGCGAGGCTGGTCTTTGCGACCCCCTCGCCCTACGACGAGACCGTCCAGGTGGCGACCGAGAGCCTGGTCGGCGTCAACGGCGCGCTGGGGCTCTGCGGCCAGTCGGCGCGGGAGTTAGCGGAGAAGGTCGGCGGCACGGTCGTTGACCTGCATGGGCCGATGACGGCGCTGAACCTGGAACACCAGAAGACCGACCCGCAGTTCACCCTGATTGGTGCCGACCGGGTACACCCCGGTGACGTCGGGCAGCTCGTGATGGCATACCTGTACCTGAAGGCCCAGGGCGTGCCGTCCGTCGTGGCGAGCATCGAGCTCGACGCCACCGCGGGCCGGGTGGTGGAGACCGAGAGTTGCGAGGTCACCGGCCTGACGGCCAACCAGGAGCGCGTGGCCTTCGACTGCCTCGCGCAAGCACTCCCCTGGCCGATCGAGCAGGCGGCCGCCTCCGCCCTGTCGCTCGTGCCGCTGGAGGCAGAACTCAACCAGGAAGTCCTGACCGTCCGCCGCACAGCGCCGCACCCCTACCGCGTGAGCATCGACGGGCAGGCCATCGGACAGTACAGCCCCGAGCAGCTTGCCACAGGCGTGAACCTCGCGCTGAATGCGAGCACCCCCCAGCACGCCCAGGCGAAGGCACTCGCGGCAACGAACGAGCAGCGGCGCCAGCTCGAGGTGCGCCTCCGCAGCTATGCCCAGGTCAAGATCATGCTCATGCACGGAAAAGTCGACGAGGGCAACGAGGAAGCTGTCAATGCCTACTTCGCCGAGTTCCTCCGCAAGAACCCCGGCAATGGCGCATACTTCTCCAGCCAGTTCAACAACTACCTGAAGACCCGGACGGTGCGAGATGCGATCCAGACGGACATCGAGGCCTTGACGCAGAAGCTGTGGACGATGAACAAGCCTGGTGTGCACCACTATGAGTTGACGCCGCTGGCTGAGTGAACTGCTCAGCGCCCCCGCTCGCGCCGTTTGCGGGCGCGCTCGAGCAGGTGCGCGGTGGTACTCTCTGTGCGGTCCGGAGAGAGCGCATCAGGGGCAGCCGTCGGCGCAGGCGATGTGGGGAGCCCAGGCTCCGGCCCGGGCGCCGGGGGACGCTCGGGCTGCTGGCTCGCCGCCGGGGGCACCGGCGGCGGGAGGGGAACGCTCGGTCGCGCCGGGCGCTCCCGCCGCTTCTCAATCAGAGCGTGTGCGAGCGTGGCCGGAGCGGGGCGGCGAGATGAGGCCCCCCACCGGCCGAGGAACAGTCGGACCCCCTGGCCGAGCGCAACAAGCTCCTCCCGGCCGATCGCCAGGCGCCGTACGGCTACGTCGAGGGGCAGCAGCAGCACCGCCAACCAGAGCAGGGCGCGGGAGATGTCACGCGGGATATGCGGACTGTGGGCGGGAGGCGCGAACGCACCGCGCGGCGCGATCCCGTAGGTCCCGCCGGTCCGCTGCGCGAGCGACTTCAGCAGCGCGTCGTTCGGCCGCGTATCCGCGAAGTCAGGGGGGTAGGCCACGGCGAAGCCGGTCGTCTGGCGCGCCCGGAAGCCCTCGGGACCGGAGGCGTCGATCCCGATCACATACGGGCCGGTGGCGGCGGCCTCGAAGCTTGTCTCATAGCGGCCCGGCCCGGCCTGGTCGAGGGCGAGCTCCTGGCGGCCGCCGGCCGGCATGCTGACACTGGCCCGCAACTCGAGGCCGTTGAGGGACGCCCCGTCCGCGCCCGCGGCCTCGACTACGAGCCGGGCGCGGTCACTCTCGCGCTCGACACGCGGGTGCAGCAGCGGGCTGGCCGGCTCGCGCAGACTCCAGCGCAGCGTTTGCCCCC
The DNA here is from genome assembly GCA_964542355.1 of uncultured Armatimonadia bacterium. Taxonomy (GTDB): domain Bacteria; phylum Armatimonadota; class Zipacnadia; order Zipacnadales; family JABUFB01; genus CAZIWQ01. Next base: position 2,845 of record CAZIWQ010000490.1, on the reverse strand, counting down.
AGAACTTGCCGAACTCCGACCAGTTGAGCCAGTACGGGGCCCAGCGGGCGTGAGCGTCCGAGGTGAATGCGAAGCTGCGTCCCAGCCCATACTGCCAGTGGGCCAGCAGCGGGTCATCCTTGTGCGTGACGAGCGCAGTGGTGGCGAGCGGTTTGCGGGAGGTCACCACATACCCCAGCAGCGGTGGCGCCGAGGCCCAGTCGAACCCGCGCGCCAGCGCGCTCCGCTCGGATACTCGCGCCCGGAAAGTCTCCTCGACCAGCACCGACTTCGTGACGATCAGGGCCTCGCGCGTGAAGATCTTCTTCAGATCGTGCGCCGACCCTGTGAGATAGGACTCGCCACCCCCCGCGGCCGCGACCTCCCGCAGGAACCCGACATCCTTCCCCTCGCCAAACGCGACGGTCGAGACCGTGATCCGCTCACCGGCCATGCGGCGGGCGAGCGCGACGGACCCCTCCGGCTCGTCGCAGTCCCCGCCATCGGCCAACAGGATGATGTGGCGGATCGGGGAGCGGTCCCGGGAGACCATCTCCCGGGCGGCGTCCAATGACGAGTAGACGCAGACGCCCCCGCCTCCGGCGCGCAGCGACCGGATGTCGCTGTTGATGGCGGACTTGCTCTCGGCCCTGCGCAGCGGGCACACGACGGTCGGGGAGGGATCGCTGGCGATGACGCCGATCGAGTCGTAGGGCCGCAGGAGGTCGACGACGGTCACCGCGGCCTCCGCCGCAAGCTGAATCTTCTCGACGCCGTCCTCCGTGGCGCCCATGCTCCCCGACGAGTCGACCACGATGACCGTCGCCGAGGCGGGGAAGGCGCGGTTGCGATTCACATCCATGCTGACCGGCAGCGCCTCCTCGAGCGCAGAACGATAGTATCCCCCCGCGCCGAAGGCCTGGTCCCCCCCGATCATCCCGAGGCCGATCCCGTGGCTGCGAGTCCCCTCGCGCAGCATCACCATCTGCCGCTCGGCCAGGCCGTAGGCGGGGTAGTTGGACAGGACCACGCCATCGTAGCGCTCCAGGTCGGCGCTGTTGGTGGGGAGCTTCGCCGCCCCGCCGGCCTCGACCACGATGTCCTGGAGGTCGACGGCACGCCGCAATGCACCGAGGTCGCCCGGGCTGGAGTCGACCATCAGCACCCGGGGCTTGCCGGCCACACGGACGAAGCCCGTCCCGCGGTCGTTCTCGCGGCACCCTTCGCCGGGGGCCTCGAGCAGGGCGTCAATCCGGTGGAAGCCGGGCTCCTCAAGCGTGACGGGGACCTCGAGTGTGGTGGCGCCTCCCCCGAGGGTGACGCTGCGCCGCGGTCCGGGCTTGCCATCGATGAGGACGGTCACCGTACTCGCCATCGGGCCGGAGGCCTCGAGCGCCAGGCGCACGGGGATCGTCTCTCCCCGCCGTGCCGCCGCCGGCACCGTTACCGCGCGCACCAGCGCGTCCTGTGTGGAACGCGTCCCCAGCGGGAACACATCGATCGGCACTTGCCGAACCTCCGCCAGGAGCGCCTCCTGTTCCGCGGAGCCGGTGTTCTCGTTGCCGTCGGACAGCAAGATGACCCGGCCCGCCACCTCCGGCGGCACCAGGCCGAGGGACAGGCGGAGCGCCGCCGCGATGTCCGTGTGGATCGCCGCCGGATGCGACTGGAGCCGCAGATCGTCCGCAGTGCGCAGGCTCTCGGACTCGACCGTGGCGTCCCTGCCGAATACCACCAGGGCGACGCGGTCGTCGGGGCCCCGCTCCTTGATGACTCGGCGGCCGAAGTCCAGCGCCCGGGTCGTCTCCGCCGGTGGCACACTGTGCGATAGATCGAGGGCCATCACCACGACGGTTCCCCTGCTGCGCCGCACCAGTTGCGCGCCGGCGACAGCCAGCACCAGCGCCAGCACGAGGGCCAGCCGCGTCCCCCACGCCACGCGACGGCGCACCCCCCGCAGGTCGGCAAAGCTCACGCGTGCCGAGAGCCATAGCAGGAGACCTGCGACGGGTAGCAGCAACAACAGTTCGGGACGTGTGAACGAGAGCCACATAGCCGGTGAGGACCCGTCCGGTAGTCTGGTGAGTGCCAGGGTGTAGGCGATGCTGCGCTGTCGCGTGCCGGCGCGGCTTCCAGCCGCGCCGGTCCTCCGCTCTGACGCCACTGATCTTCGCGTCGTTCCGGGTGCCTGTCATCCTGAGCCAGGACCGCGTAGCGGTCCGCCAGCGAAGGATCACCACCAGTCGAAGGCGCTTATTGGCGGAATGTGATCCTTCGTCGCTGCGACTTCTGCGCAGCCGCATTCGCTCCTCAGGATGACGTCCGCCCGTCGGCCCGGTTCGTGCGGCCACCGACCGGCTGGGCACAAGACAGCGGCGTCGCTTTGGGCGGCCTAGACCCGCCGGTGATACAGGTGCCACTCGCCGAGCAGGAGGGCAAGCGCGATCAGCGCCAGGGGTGGCCACAACGCGCGCTCGGACCCGGGAGGACCCGTGTTGGCGGCAATCCGGCGCTCCCCGAACTCCACATCGTCGCGCGGCGTGAGGTCCGACTCGGCCGGATTGCGCAGGTCGGCCGCCCATCGCTGCATCGTCTGACCCTCCGTGGCGAGCGAGTACTCGCCGACGCGGTCCACGCTTGCCACCGTGACCTCGCCGTTCGCCGCCCGGACCTGCTGGTGCCCTCCTTCCGGCAGGGTGAGCGTGGCGTGTGTGGCCTCCGATGAGGCGGGGGCCCGCACCACCTCGCCGGTACGCACGGTGAGCACCCGTCCGCCGACACGGACCTGGGCCAGCCACTGGAGACAGTTGCTGAGCAAGACGGGGAAGCCGACCCTGAGCGGCAGGTCGGAATCGAGGAAACTCCA
>CAZIWQ010000489.1:0-5634 GCA_964542355.1 uncultured Armatimonadia bacterium | reverse complement strand
AAAGACGGCAAGAGACCCGGGGTCCCCTGTCGTCGACCGATCTCCTGGCGCGCCCCCCGGGTTCGTAGCACGACCGTACTTTGGCCGCGCGTCGTTCGGAGGGGCCGGACTACGAGGGACTGCGGCCAGGAACGAGCCGCAGACGCGTAGGCCGACCGTCCCGGTCGGCGGGTCTTGTCGAGCGAGACGCTCGACCTACGCGGCGATCGTCCCGGTCGGCGGGATCCGGCCCCTCCAGTCGCATCCCACGGTCACTGGCAGCATGTACGGTTGCACGATCAGAGCGGATCGGCATCCCCCGCGTCGGCATCGAGGGGAACTGCCGCGCTGAGCGTCTCGATGGGCTCCGGCGCCTCCATTGGAGGAACGGGAGCGGCCGTCGCCTCCAACTCCGCCACACGCGTCTCGAGCGCCGCGATCCGATCGTTGCGGGTCCGGAGAAGGCCCTTCTGTTCGTTGAACTTGTCGATGGCCTTCTGCAGCCTGGCCTCCGCCGTACGCGTGGCGGTGCGCTGGTGAGCCCAGGGGAGCCAGGCGGCGATGGCCATCACGGCGGCACCGATCACTGCGCCGAAGATCGGCAGGAACCCGGCCGGCACCCCGGGGATGTGATACTGGTCGCCGAAGAGGTCCCAGGTTACGAGGTCCACCTTGGTGCCGCTGTTCCAGTTCAGGAAGAAGGCGGAGTAGGCGAGGCCCACCAGCAGAACAGCTACCAGTACGATGGATTTGACCACCCTGAGCCCTCCTGCGCGAACTGCGGCCTGGTGATGCGTGAACGTGCGAACCGGTCCTGTGGCATCGGCGCGGCACCGCGACAGGGTTACTGGGGCATTCCGGGTAGTCCGGGCATCGCGGGCATGCCAGGCATACCGCCGGGCATACCACCCGGCATGCCACCGGGCATCCCGCCCGGCATGCCACCGGGCATCCCGCCGGGCATGCCACCGGGCATCCCGCCGGGCATGCCCATGTCCCCGCCGGGGAACCCGCCGGGGCCACCAGGGAACCCGCCAGGCCCGCCGGGGAACCCGCCCGGGCCCATCTGGGTCCCCGGCGCCGGTCCGGGCGGCGCCAGCGAGTTGTCAACGGTGAAGCTCACCGCGGTCTTGCCTTCGTTGCCGCTCCAGTCACTGACCGCCAGGGTGAGCACATAGTCGCCATCCGGCAGGTTGCGCGAGACGCCGCTCTTGCCCGGCTCGCACAGTGCCCACAGGTAGCTGCCGGCCGCATCGTAGGCGCCCTCCCACTTCACGCCCTTGCCGCCGGCGTCCTGGGTGACGGTCAGGGTCTGGGGGCTGAGGCCGCTACCCTCATCGAGAGCCCGGACGCGGACGTAGATGGGGAGTGCGCCCCTGATCTTGGGCTTGTCCTTGGCCGCGGTTGCCTCTTCGGTGGTCTTGTGGAGCTTGATATCCTGCGGCTGGCGGGAGTCACTGCGTCCCGGGACCTCGACGCCGGCCGAGACGAACTCGGGCGGCACGCCGTCGGCTGCCTGCTGACTGAAGGCGTACAGGGCGGTATCGTCGGCACAGACGAACAACTGATCGCCGGCGGCGACCGGGCTGGCAGCGACCTCTTGTTCGAACACGAGCGAGGGTCCGGCCGGGGGCTCGCGCTCCGTGGTGCCACTGCCACCGCGCCTGTCAGAGCCAGAGCCCCGTCGCCCGCGGCTGCGTTGCGAGGACGTCCCCGCCCCCCCGCCAGGGCCGAGTCCGCCCACGGGGGCGCCGAGCGCGCCGAGGTCCGGGCCCATGCCAGGTCCCATCCCTCCCGGGTCGCCGGGCCCGCCGCCACCCATCATCCCGCCGGCTCCGGCGGCTGGGGTCTGGGTCGCCACGGAGCCGGCTGCTTCGGACAGGGCGCAATGCCACAGGAGCGATCCGTCCGCCAGGCTGAGCGCATTGACCTGCCGTGGTCCTGCGCGCACGATCACTGCCTCACCGACGATGGTGGGCGAGCTCTTGACCGGCTGCGCCAGGCCATCGACGACCACCGGCTGATCGGGGGGCGGGGCCGGTGGCTCCGCCCCGGTCGACTCGGGCGGCACCTGCCACAGAATGTACGGCGAGGTCGTGTCGGCATAGCTGATGTCGCCCTCGGCCCCCAGCGCCAGGCAGTAGAACTTGCCCTCGCTGTCGCCGAGCACGACCTGGTCGCCGGCGACGGCCGGTGTGCCGATGATGTTGCCCTTGGCCTCAAAACGCCAGCGCACGTACCCGTAGCGCCCGTGGTCGCAGGCGTACAGGTGCTTGCCCCGGGCGGCGAGGACCTTGGAGTTGGCGACGACCGGGGAGGCGATGACATCCTTCGGTTCGCTCTCTGTGCGCCACAGCTTGGTCTCCCACCGCAACCGGCCGGTGTTCTCGTTGAGGCCGTAGAGGCTGCCGTCCTCGGAGGCGACGTAGATCCCGTGGTTCCAGTAGCTGGGCGCCGCCTTGATCGGCCCCTGGGTGTGATACTCCCAGACCTTCTCGCGGCTCTCGAGGTCCACGCAATAGACCCAGCCGTCATCCCCCCCAAAGAACACGCGCCCGTCGTGATAGAGCGGTGAGGACTGGATCCGGGGCTGGGAGGCGGTGGCAGTCGGGGAGGTCGGGAAGCCCGTGTGCTGGCGTCGCAGGTCGAAGTTGCCAGTGATCTTGCCGGCCTTCCCCCCGAGCTCGACGAAGTACAGGATCCCGTCACGGCATCCGACAACCGCGGTCGCATCCTTCACGACGGGGGTTGCATCGACGATGTCGGGCAACTCGAGGGGCTTGTCCCACAGCGGCGCACCGGTGGCCCGGGCGAGCGCGTACATCTCGCGGCCGACGAAGAAGTAGACGGCGTCCGCGCCGACCGCGGGCGAGGCGATGACCCGCGTGGGGGTCTGCCCCGAGCTGAACTTCCAGCTCAAGCGCAGCGGCACAGTCAGCGGCTGGGCCGCGACTCCCCGATGCGCGGCGTCATAGAGGAACATGGAGGGTTGCGCCTGGGCTGCTGCGTCCTGGGCCAGCGCTACGGAACCGGCCCCGGTCAGCAGCAGGCTAAGCAACAGCGCCGGTGCCACCATGGTGGCAAGCACGCGCATAGGGGGTGCCTCCTGGACCCCATCGCATCCCGAGGATGGATGGGTCGCGAGTAGCCTTCGCGCGGGTCGAATTGTGAGCTACGAGCTCGCGGGCGGCTTCGGACGCCGGTCGCCGATCGCCAGTCGGCGGAGGCCGTCGGCCGCCTGGATGTTCTTGGGGTTCTTGGCCTGGGCGATGAGGTACTCAGCCACCGCCTCCTGGAGCCGGCCCTGCACCTCATAGACTTGCCCCAGGTGCGCATGCGTCCCGGCGAGCTTGTCGGCACTGTCGCGCGGCGCACTCTTGAGCGCGGCACGCAACGCCTCTTCGGCGGCCCGCCATTGCCGCAGGCCACTGTAGGAGGCAGCCAGCAAGCGCTGAGCATCGTAGAAGTCCGTGCGCCGGTTGAGGGCCTCACCCAGCGTCGACACCGATTGCTCGTACAGGCCGCGCTCGTGCTGGGTGCGGGCAATCAGGTACAACACGTAGGGCCGCTGGCTGCCGGTGTTGGCGATTGAGGTCTGCGGGATCAGGTTCAGCGCCCGCACGTACTCGGCCTGCGCGCGCGCCCACGACCGCAGCCCGTACAGCGCGTTGCCGAGGTTGATGTAGGACTGGAAGTCCTTGGGGGCCACCTCAATGGCCTCGGTGAAGTTCTCGGGGGCCGCGACACATTGATTGCGATAGTAGCTGACCAGCCCGGCAGTGTTGAGGCCCAGCAGGTGCTTCTTGTTCAGCAGGAGCGATTTCTTGGCGGCCTGCTCGGCCTTGTCGAGCTCGTCAAGCCCCACGTAGGACCTCGCCAGTTCAGCCCACAGGTCGGCGTTGCTCGGCTCCAGCGTGAGTGCCTGCTGCTCGAGCAGGTCGCGCGCCTTCCCGAAGTCGGTAAGCTTGTCGGCTTCCTTCGTGGCGCGTTCGCCCCGCCCCAGCGTCGCCTGGGCCTTGTGCAGCATCGCGGGCACGTAGGTGGGGGCGTACAGCAGGGCCTTGTCGAAGGCTTCCACGGACTCGTCGTGAGTGTGCGACTTGATGTCGCGCCCCTCGTCCGAGGCGTACGTCTCCGCCTGGTACAGGTAGAGCTGCCCCAGGCCGTCGAAGACCGAGGCAATCACCGTGTCCGGCTCCACCGGGGCCTTCATCTGGTCGACCTTGGCGCTCTTGTTGATGCCAGCGACGAACAGGGCCTTGGCGTAGCCATCCAGCAGCTTCGTGGGATCCGGCTGGGGGTTGTCCGGATCCGGCTTCGCCTGGTCGCCCTCGGCCGCCTTGAACTGCTCGATGGCACTCATGAGCAGGCCGTTCTGCTCGAACAGCTCCTTGCCGCCGAGGAAGTAGGCGCGGCCGATGTGGCCCCACGCGTCGGGATCGTTCTCGGAGCCCTCGCCCTCGCGCGGGCTCATCGCTCTCCGGTACTGGTTGCGGGCGGCGGACCAGTCGCGAATCCCGCAGTAGGCATCGCCGAGGGCCATGTTCAGCTCCGGCCACAGGTGCAACTCGAGTGCGAACTCCTGGGCCCGGCCGTAGTCCTGGATGACCTTCTCGAGGGTGTCCTTGTTCGGGCGGGCCGTGGCCTGCCGCAGCCCCCACAACTCCTTGCGCAGCTCGTCCCAGTGCTCGACGACCTTGGAGGCGCGCTCCGCGTCATCCGGATCGATCTCGAGGTACTCTAGACGCAGCAAGTGGTAGATGCGGTCCAGCCACTCGTTCAGGAGCTTGATCGCCAGCTTGAAGGACTTGATCGCCGGCTGGTACTCCTTCTGGGCCAGTTGGGACCGTCCGAGGAAGTAGAGGGCCTCCACGTAGCGGGGCTCTTCCACCAGCACGCGCTGCAACACGGTGTTGGCATCCGTGTACAGGCCCGTGCGGTAGCTAATCCGGCCGAGGGCCATCTGCACGCTGTTGCGCCCGACCAGTTGCTTGAGCGAGAGCTCCTCACGGTACAGCCGCTTGGCCTCGTCGTAGCCCTGCTTCTCCTCCGCGATCCGCCCCAGGAGCATGCGCACGCCGGGGCGTGAGGGAGCCAACTCCAACGCCTTCGTCAGTGACTTTTGCGCCTCGGAGTAGTCCCGGCCCGCGGTGTCGGCGATGGCGGCCAGGTTCTGGTACACGGTCTGGAACTGCGCCGCGCCCAGGAAATACCATGCGGCATCCCAGTTGGGATGCGCTTGCACGGCGCGAGCAAGATCCAGCGCGGCCTGGTCGTACTCGCCGCGTTGGAACTTCTCGACACCGGTGACGAAATAGTCGGTCTGGTCCTGCGCGATTGCCGAAGCGCCTGGCAGCACGCAACATAGGGCCGCCATGGCCGCGACAACGAGGCACGAAGCCCTCGTCATCGGACAGCTCCCCTTTGGTAGACAGATGGCATCGCTCGGCAGTACGGGATTATATGGCAACCATCTCCCCCTGTCAACGAGACCCCCGCGGACCCGTATTGACGCCATTGTGGCGCAGTTGTATCATCGGTTCCCAGTTCGGTCCGGCACCGACCGGCCACTCCTGGCTCGTGACCCGAAACCCCGGCGGCGAACACCGCGCCCGGCCGCGGCCTCCGGGTCGCGCGGCGACCCCTCATCCGCAA
>CAZIWQ010000488.1:0-5650 GCA_964542355.1 uncultured Armatimonadia bacterium | reverse complement strand
TTGCCGTCTGCCGTTGCCGTGCCTCGCCGTGGTAGGAGCGCTCCCCCGAGCGCGACCGCGCGGCGGAAGGCCACGGCGACGAGGCACGGCAACGGCAGGAGAGCAGCATGGCAGTCGGTGTGCGGTACCCCGTCGCGGTCAGGGGACCGCTCCTACCACGGCAGGGCGAGCTATCCTGCCAGCTTCTGCTCCAGCCGCGCTACCAGGCCCTGCAGACGAGTATCCTCCGGCTGGAGGCCCAGCGCAACGCGCGCCGCCTGCAGGCCCCCCGCCACATCCCCCCGCCGCGCCCGACACATCGCCAGCCGCGCATGGGCATCCGCAAACTCGGGCAACCCCTCGGTGACCAGTGTCAGCTCCGCCTCCGCTCGCTCCCACTGCCCCGCGTACAGATATGCCAGGGCCAGGGAGTAGCGGGTGTCATGGTCCTCCGGCTTCTCGTTCAGCCGGTTCTGGTACTCCAGTGCCATGTCCTCAACCGCCTGGGAGACACCGCGGGAGGGCGGCGCTTCCCCGGTGTCAGCCGCGGCGGGCGGGACCCCCTCGAGCTTGCGGGTGGCCACCCCACCGCGCGCCCCCATCCCATCCATGGGGCCGGGCGCGGGCAGCTTACCGTGCGCGTCGGGCACGGCCTCCCCGCAGCGCGCGCAGTAGCGCATGTAGCGAGGGTTGTAGGTCTGTCCGCAATGCGGGCATTCAGAGAGCGGCATCGTGATCTCCCTCGCGCGGTCCCGGCGGCCGCGTCACGTGGCGGACGTTCCCCTCGCGCCGGGTGAACCCCGTTCCGTCCAGGTACTCCAGGATCGGTGTCACGTACTTGCGGCTGACACCCCACAGGTCGCGCACCTCGCCAATCCCGAACGGCCCGTGCTCGCGGTACCGCTCGACAAGGTCTGCGGCGACGCGGGCAAGCGCCGCCCGGCCCATGATGAACTGGGCCACCGGCGTCACGCGCCCGCGGGCAATGGCGAGCTCGAGCAGTGGCACCGCCTCGCCGACACGCCCCAGGGCGAGCAGCACCTGCTCGCGCTCCGGCGGCGTCGCGCCGGCCTGCTCGGCCAGAGCTTCCAGCTCGGCCAGGGCTGCCTCCTGCGCCGGCGTGAGACGAAGCTCGTGCTCGCCAGCCGGCGCCCTCGGAGGCGATCCGTCCCTCGTCGCGCAACTGCCGCAGCGCCCACTGCAAGAGGTCCGGAGGGACACCGGCCACGGCCGCCTGCAGCCGGTTCGTCGGCATCGCCGCCCGCAGGGGGTTCGCGGCATGGTAGCGCGCAAGCGCCTCGTGCACACTCGCGAGCAGGACCTCGGCGTGGACGGTGGCGAGGTAGCGCCCCGGGGCCAGCGTAGTCAGGGCGCCGTCGTGCACGAGCCCCTCTACCACCTGTTCCCCCTGGGCCGCGTCGAGCTGGAGGCCGGCGGCGAGGTCGCCAGCCCCGAAGCCCTGCGCGCCGCGACGGAAGACCCAGTCGCGGGCCCGCGTCCCGGTGTCGCCGCCCGCCAGGGAGAGTAGCCGGTCCACAGTTGCTCCCTCGCGACGCCGATGCCGGGAGGGCGTGGGGTCCAGCACGACGCCGCCCCCGATGGCGTAGGGCGGGGAGTAGCGCCGGATCACGAAATGGTCCCCGGCAGCGGCCGCGACCGGCGTCTCCAGCCGCAGTTGGGCGAGGCCCTCCTCCCCGGGCGCCAGCTCCTCGCCCTGCAGCAGCACGACCCGGCCCAGATGCTCACCGGCGCCGTGGTGCACTCTCACCCGCTCCCGGTACTGCACCGGCCGCCGCGCATCGCGCGACAGGCGCAGGCGCACGTCAAGCATCCAGGAGGCCGTCATGCTGCCGGGGCTGATGAGCTGATCGCCACGCTGCAGGTCGTCCTTGCCGAGGCCGGTGACATTGAGGCCCACGCGGCAAGGCGCGGCCACCTCGTCCATGTGCTGCCCGTAGACCTCGATGCTGCGCGCCCGCGTGCGCGCCCCTCCCGGTGCCACCTCCAGCTCTTGATCCGCGCGGACGCGCCCCCGGATCAGCGATCCGGTTACCACGGTACCGAGGCCCTTGAGGCTGAAGGTGCGATCGACCTGCATGCGCGTCGGGCCAATGATGTCGCGCGGAGCCACCGTCGTGGCTGTCTCGTCCAGGCACTGCACCAGCGTCTCGATACCGGCACCCGTGCGGGCGGAGGTCATCACCATCGGCGCTTGCGCGAACACCGTCCCTTCGAGCGTCGCGGCGATGTCCATCCCGACCAGCTCCAGCATCTCCGCATCGACCAGGTCGGTCTTGGTGACGACGACGATGCCGCGCGTCACCTCGAGCACTTCCAGGATGGGGAGGTGCTCGCGGGTCTGGGGCATGACGCCCTCGTCGGCGGCGACGACAAGCAAGAACAGGTCGATGCCGGTGGCGCCCGCGAGCATGTTCTTGACGAAGCGCTCGTGGCCCGGGACATCCACGATCCCGGCCCACGCCCCCCCGGGCAGCCGGAACCACGCAAACCCCAGGTCGATGGTGAGCCCGCGCTCCTGCTCCTCGCGCAGCCGGTCGGCGTTGATTCCCGTGAGGCGCTCCACCAGCGCGGTCTTGCCGTGGTCGACATGGCCCGCAGTGCCGATGATCAGATTGGGGGCGTGAGTGGTACCGGTCATGGTGAGTGCCAGTTTCGTTCCCGCGCGGTCGCATCCCTGCCGGAGGGGCGAGGAGGGCGCCGGCAGGCCGCCGCCCTGAGCAGTGCATGCCGGAGGGATACCGTCGTGCACAGCGAACCATCGGGGTACGGCGGGAGCCACACGCCACGGCACACAAGAGCAGCGGCGAGCAGCGTGATCGAGGCGGGGTCGGGGGATGAGACCGGGACGGCGCACAACGACGCCAAACGGCGTCGCGCGGGACGCGCGACCTACGCGGCAGACACCGGCGCGCCATCCCCCAGAGCGGGAGGCGCCTACACAACGGCACGCTCCCCCGTCGTCATCTGCCGTTCTCCCCCCTCCCCGTGGGGAGGGGGGAGAACGGCAACGCCATCCAGACAGGAGCCGCCATGTCTCGGAAGCGCCCCAACATCCTGGTGTTCATGACCGATCAACAGCAGGCCGACGTGATCCACCCGGAGCACCCGTGCCAGACCCCGAACGCCAGTCGCCTGATCGCGGAGGGGGCGCTGTTCACCCGCCACTATGCGCCGACCGCCCACTGCTGCCCCTCGCGCGCGAGCTTCATGACCGGCCTGTACCCGAGCCGGCACGGGGTGCACAACAATGTCTCCAACCCCGTGCGCCAGAGCTCGGGCCTGCGCGAGGGGGTGCGGTGCTTCTCGGAGGACATGCGCGAGTCCGGCTATCGGCTGGCCTATGCGGGGAAGTGGCACGTGAGCGATGTCGAGGACCCGGCCGACCGCGGGTGGGAGGAGCTGGAGGTGACCGGGCGCCGTGGCTCGTTCCACCATGCCCGGTATGAGCACTTCGACGCCCTCGCCGCGCAGGGGCGCAGTCCCGAACCGCGCCGCCCCGGGTGCGTCTGGCGTCCCGGGTGGGGCGACTATCAGCTCTACGGCAGCCGACCCGATAGTGGCCCGGCCGGCTACGAGAACGTGCATGACTGGAAGATCGCAGCCTCGGCGATCGCGGCGCTCCCCTCACTCACCAGCGACGATCGGCCGTGGATGCTCTACTGCGGCACCGGCGGACCGCACGATCCCTTCATCGTCCCCGCCCGCTATGCCACGATGTATGACCCGGACGAAGTGCCGCTGCCGCCGAGCTTCACCGACAGCCTGGCTGACAAGCCCCGCATCTACCAACGCATGCGACACATGTACTGGGGGCAGTTGACGGAGCGCGAGGTGCGCGAATCCATCGCCCACTACTGGGGTTACTGCACGATGCTGGACGCGATGCTCGGCGAGCTGCTGGCGGCACTCGAAGCGAGCGGACAGATGGACGATACGGTGATTGTGCTCACCTCGGACCACGGGGAGTACTGCGGGGCCCACGGCCTCTACTGCAAGGGCGTGCCGGCGTTCCGAGAGGCCTACAACGTGCCCCTGGCGGTGCGCTGGCCCGGCGGGGTGGCCTCACCAGGGCGCGCGGTGGACCGGTTCACCTCCCATTGTGACCTCGCCCAGACGTTCCGCGACCTGGCCGGATGCGACGTCGCCTCCGACATGCCCGGCCGCAGTCTCCTGCCGCTCTTCGCCGGCGAGGCCCCGGCCGACTGGCGCGATGAGATGCACTTCCAGCTCAACGGGGTCGAGCTGTACTACTCACAGCGCACGTGCCTCACCGACCAGTGGAAGTACGTCTACAATGGGTTTGACTTCGATGAGCTGTACGACCTGAAGCATGACCCGCACGAGATGGTCAACCTGGCGGCACCGGAGCGCTGGCCCCAGCCGTTGCTGCACACCGGGGAGCGGGCGACGGGTACCGAGTACCAGCCGTGGCCGCACCTGCCCCCGGAGCTGGAAGCGGTCCGGCGCGACATGCTCGCGCGCATCTGGCGCTTCGGCCGCCAGGAGCAGGACTGTCTGTTCAACCCCTACGCCACGGTCGCCATGGCGCCGTGGGGGCCGGGGATGGCGCCAGGCTAGCGGCGGGCATCGCCCGCCTTGCCGTTCCTGGGAACGCGGGCGTCCCGCCCGCAGCCGTTCGCCGTTCCCGGGAACGCGGGCGTCCCGCCCGCAGCCGTTCACTGTTCCTGGGAACGCGGGCGTCCCGCCCGCAGCCGTTCACTGTTCCTGGGAACGCGGGCGTCCCGCCCGCAGCCGTTCGCCGTTCCTGCGAAGCCCCGCCGCATCCGCCGGCGCACACTCACGTCAAGGAGGCACACCCATGCTGCGCACCAATGAGGATCGGCTGGTCGAGGTGGCCGTCGTCGGGGAGCCCTCACACCCCCGCCCGGGAGGGCACTGGGCGGTCACCCCTCGCGGCGAGGCCGTCATGCTCCCCGGCACCGGTGGCATCTGCCACAACGTGCGCGTCGGCGCCCCGGTCTTCGCGTACGAGGCCGATCACCTCGAGCCCGCCGTCAGCCTCAAGCACCCCGAGAACGACTGCAACAACGGCCTCAACCTGCTAGCGTGCGTGGGGAACGAGGCGGAGGTGATGGACGGGCCGGCCGCGGGCGCGATCGGGACGGTGACCGGCAAGCACGGCGGGATCGAGCACGTGTTCGTCGACTTCGACACTGCCACCCTGAAGAAGCTGCGGTACGGTAACCGCATCCAGATCACGGCCACGGGCCTCGGCCTCAAGCTGCTCGACCTCCCCGAGGTCACGGTCAGCAACATGGCCCCGAGCCTGCTGAAGAAGATGCGGCTCACGATCAAGGACGGCCGGCTGCGGGTGCGGGTCGCCAAGATCATCCCGGCGTGCATCATGGGGAGCGGTCTGGGCCGCGACAACGTCTACCGCGGCGACTACGACATCCAACTGTTCGATGAGTCCGTCGTCGCCGAGTACGGCTTGGAAGACCTGCGCCTGGGCGACCTCGTTGCCATCCGCGATGCCGACAACACCTACGGTCGCATCTACCTGCGGGGTGCGGTGACGGTCGGGATCATCGTCCACGGCCGCTGTCTCACGGCGGGGCACGGCCCCGGGGTCACGGGTCAGACTCGATTTTGTGGGTAGTTTCGCCATACGGACTCTTTGCACTTCATC
>CAZIWQ010000487.1:1589-5652 GCA_964542355.1 uncultured Armatimonadia bacterium | reverse complement strand
GTCGCCGGTGGCGACCTGGGCCCGCAACCGGGCGCAGTCGGCCCAGATGGCCGGGGGCGTATCGGCGGCGGGGGCCGGCTGGCTGCGCGCCTCCGGCAGACACAGGCCCAGCACCAGCGCCCCGAGTAGCAGTGCGGCCGTGGCCATCCCGCCCCACCAGTGTCGACGGGCTGCCGGCCCGCGGCCGCCGCTCGTTACTGGACCGCCCGCTGCCGACCACGCAAGCTGCCTCCCCTCGCCCGTGTCATCCTGAGGAGCGGACGCGGCTTCACAGAAGCCGCAGCGACGAAGGAACTCGTTCCGCCCGCAAGTGCCTCCACCCGGGGCAGGTCCTTCGCTGTCCCGCTTCGCGGGCCGGACGCTCAGGATGACAGCCGGGTAGAGCGGCGCGCGAGACAGCGCTGTCGCGGCGGCAGACGGCCGGGTAGCCGGTCTCATGGCAAGACCTCCATGGTGATGCGAGGCAGATAGTCAAAGCCGGGCGTGAGTGCACTGGAGAGCGGCGCGGCCTCGATGGGGGTGACGCCGGACGCCCCCTCGACCCGCGCCTCGTAGGCGCCGGGCTCGGGCAGTACGAACCACGCCCGACCGCCGGCGTCTGCCACCACTCCGAGCGGCCCGCACGCCTGGCCCGCGCGTGGGGTGAGCACAACCTGGGCAAACGCGAGCGGCGTCCCCCCGCGTGTGACCGTCACGAGCACCTCAGTGGTGTGACGCGCCCCCAGCGGGGGCTGCGGGCGCGTGCTGTCCTTGTAGGCGGCAGTCACAGCGTTCGGGACGCACAGCGGCAGCTCCCGGAAATGAGCGTTCACGGCGCCGTAGCCGTAACACGTGATGTAGCGGTGGAAGTCGGGCTTGTAGCTCGGGCCCGAGCAGCTTGGCCACTCGATGGGGAAGTAGGGGTAGCGCGGGAGCTTGTCGATGACCCCCTGGGCCTTGTACTGGGCCAGCATGGCGGTACTGATGCCCCAGGGGTTGCCGGAGCCGTCGGGCTTGTCCTCGATGAAGCAGTCCAGGCCCGCGCCCATACCCACCCACCCGGGGATCTCGAGGTCGCGGTAGAGGGACAACACGCGGCGACAGCGGTCGGCCTTGGCCGCCACCTGTGACGGGATCGGGCCGACCCACCCGTCCCACGCCCCATAGCTGCAGTAGAGCGTCTCGCCAAACAGCACCGGCTTCCCATACGTGGCCTCCCAGTTCTCCACCAGGTCACGGGTGTTGAAGTCCGGGTAGTGGTAGTTGGCGAGCTCCGCCGGCGGGTCCTCCTGCCACTTCCCGAGCTTGCCCCACGTGCCCTCATCCCCGTCGCGCGTCACCAGGCGGGTGGGGTCGATCGCCTTGACGTACTGGCCGTATACGGCCGCGATCCGGTCGTTGCGGACATTCGCGGCGAGCTTCTCGGGGCTATCCCACGCCTGCGTGAACACCTCGTTGTCGGTGCAGTACACGATCACGCTGGGATGGTTGCGCAGCCACTTGACCCACTCGGCGTACAGGCGTAGGTTCTCACGGTGCTCCTCCGTCGTCAGGAACTCGGGGACCGACAGCGCCTGCTCGGTGAGTGCCTCGTTGCGGGCCCCCTTCACGTGCAGGTTCGGGTACCACTGGGCCAGGATCAGCATGCCCAGCTCATCGGCAATGTCGGCGAACATGCCCTGCTGGGGCTCGAAGTGCAGCCGGATCGCGTTGAGGTTGCAGCTCTCGCGCAGCAGGCGCTGCCATAGCACGATCGCGGGGCGGTCGGTGAGACGGTCGCCGACGTTGTCGCCCTGGATGAACAGGCGCTTGCCGTTGAGGTAGAGGTGGAACCCCTCGCGCCATACCTCGCGGAAGCCAAAGCGGGTGAACTGACGGTCGAGGACCGTATCGGCCTCCCGCACGGTCGTGACGAGCTGATACAGGTTGGGGGGGCCGTGCTCGCCCCCGATTCCCCAGAGGTCGGGGTCGACCCACGGGCGGGTGAAGCGCACTTCATTGACCACCCCGGGGGCGAGGGTAACCTCGCGCCGGCCCACCGGCAGGCGGCTGCGACCCGCGCGGACCGCCTGGCTGTCCACAGTCACCGTGCGGGGCTTGGCCCCGCGGTTGATGAGCCACAACCGGGCCTCGATCTCGCAGTCGCGCCAGCGCGTGACCACAACGCTGTCGGTGACCCCCACGTCCGAGCCCGTCGTGACGTACACATCGCCCCAGAGCCCGAAGAACTCCTTGAGGCGGGTCGTGTCGCCGTAGGAGCGCGCTCGCACCGCGAGCACCAGCAGCTCGTGCGGGCCCGGCACGACGGGGGGCAGCTCAATCTCGATGCGCCCCGGCCAGCCCGTATGCGTGCCACAGCGCTTGCCATCGAAGTCCACACTGATCCTGTCGGAGGCGCAGTCGGTGGCAAAGAACAGCCGCCGCCCGCGCCAGCGCTCGGGCAGTTGCAGCTTCGTGCGGTACCAGATGCCATCACCGATGCGCACATCCGACAGGTGCCAGCCGGGCGGGGCGCACTTGAGTAGCTCCGTCGGGCCGTAGGGGCCACCCCTGCCGCGTGCCGGGAAGAACGACCCGCGGAAGTACCGCTCGACGCCGATAGAGGGGACGCGCGCCGGCTCCCAACCGTCCGCGGGGGGGGCTAGCTCATCGACGCGGTAGCCTCCGAGGGAGCGGGCCGCGGCCACCTGCCAACTATCGCCGTTCAGGCACAGGCTCTCGCGCGGGCTCGCGACGGGCGTGAACGGGGTGTCGACGGAGCGGCCGTCCTTGTCGTGCCGGGCCACCACCGCTGCGCGCCGCTCGGCGTACAACTCCTCGATGCGACGGTACTGGGCCCCGACTGCGGTCCGGACGGCCGCGAGCTGTCGGCGGGCCGCGGCGACCTCCGCCTCCAGGCTGCGTGCCCGCGCCGCCTGATCCGCCACGGCCTGCACGAGGTCAGCGTGCCGGTGCTGCACCCCCTCGGGGCTGAGAACCTCAAAACCCCGGGTGAGGTGCGCGAGGACCGTCTTGTCGTCGGCATCACGTACCAGCAGGCTGACCGTGGCCCGCCCCGCATGGGCGATGTCCACCTCGGCCGTGATCGGCACCGCTCGGGTGGGGGAGAGGTCGGCGCTGATCGAGCGCGACAAGAGCTCGCGATCCCCGCCATCGGTAACCAGCAGCTCGACCTGACAGCTCCGGGCCTCAGCAAGACCCAGCAGCGCCTGGAGCTTCAGCTTGCCGGGGAAGCGCGGCTCCTCGCCGAGGCGGATCGCGGCGAAGCCCTGCCGATCCATGACGTCGACGGCCGGGAGGCCCTGGCAGCGCGCCGCCGCCTCGCGCGCGGGATCACTGAGCGTGACCTGCAGGTCATCGTACGGAACACCCTTCGGGTCGGTGATGCGCAGGCAGAAGGCGTGCCCGCCGGTCTGGTCGGTGATCTTGAGGACGATCAGGTTCGGGCCCTCCCGCAGCTTCGCCACGTGGATGTTCTGATCGCGCGCGGCGGCCCGGGAGAGTGTCAGGCCCCCGACGAGCTCGTGGTTGAGATAGAGCTTGTAGCCATCATCGCTGCCGACGCGCAGGTGCACGGTGCGGTCGCACGGGGAGATGACCCGGCAGGCGGCGAAGGCGGCCAGCCAGTCACGGATCTCGCCAAAGCGGCCGTCGAGCGAGATGATCGGGTCCGGCGCGTCCCAGTGCAGCTCGCGCCACACGATGGGGAAGTTGCGGGTCTCGGTGAAGCCCCAGTCATTGGTGGCGCCGACGCGGGCGATGAGCCGGGCCTTGTCGGCGACGAAGCTAACTTCGTCGGTCATGCCGGGGTAGGGCTCGACCGCGGCCTCGCCACCGAAGCGCCCGAGCAGGTCAGCGGAGAAGCCCGCGGGCTCGGGCTCTGCCTGGGGGTTCGGGTATGGCCCGGCGAGGAGCCAGTCGCGGAGGAAGCCTTCCTTGTCGGGCTGGTAGCCGGCGAGCGCCCCGGCGCCCAATGCGGGGACCGCGAGCACCAGCACGGCGACGAGCGCCTGTCTCGCCAGTCGCTGCGTTCCGGTCGCCCGCGCGCCGTCAGGTCGTGAGCCCTGAGACTGCCTGCCATGTC
>CAZIWQ010000487.1:0-1547 GCA_964542355.1 uncultured Armatimonadia bacterium | reverse complement strand
GGCCGCGGTCGGCTCAGTGGTTGGTTCGCCGTTCGCACTCTCGGCCCTGCGTGAACTAGAGACCCGGCCGAGAAGGCCACTTCCGGCCGGGTCTCTAGCGGCGAGACGGCTGTGAGTGGTTCCCGCGGGCCTCTGAGCGTAGCGTCGCGGCCTCAGAGCGACTCTTCGGCCGCTCTTCTACCGCGCAGGAGCACGCAGGAACGGGCGCCACGGGCGGCGAATAGTGCGGTCAGGAGTACACCGTCAGGTCGCACTTCGCCATCGCCGGCACGTGCGCGGCGGATCGGTTCCAAGCCCGAAGAGGAGATGGGATGCCATGACACGCAGGGGCTTCACGCTGATCGAGCTGCTGGTTGTGATCGCCATCATCGCGATTCTGGCAGCGATCCTGTTCCCGGTGTTCGCCCGGGCCAGGGAGAAGGCCAGGACCGCGAGCTGCCTGGCACACGTCAAGCAGCTCGGACTCGGGACACTGATGTACGCGCAAGACTACGATGAGGTCATGCCAATCGCCTACATCAGTGGCGTCGCCGGCAACCTGTCGACCGCCGCGCGCT
This sequence comes from uncultured Armatimonadia bacterium, assembly GCA_964542355.1. Taxonomy (GTDB): domain Bacteria; phylum Armatimonadota; class Zipacnadia; order Zipacnadales; family JABUFB01; genus CAZIWQ01. The sequence goes on along the minus strand of CAZIWQ010000487.1, from coordinate 990 downwards.
ACACCGTGGACTGCGTCGCGCCGTACCTCAAGAACGCCCAGATGCTGAGGTGCCCTTCGGACACATCTCCCTACTATGACGGCGCCAACCCGCCGGCCGTGGTCACGCCGTGCTCCTACGGCTTCAACATCAACCCGCTGTCGACGGAGACCGGGGGCCTTATCACCGTCGGGATGGCCGGCCGGAGCATGGCGATCCAGGTCAAGCCGGCCGAGAAGATCATGTGGTGCGATGACGAAACCGTTATCTCGAGCGGCATCTGCCCGAACACATCCTGGACCGGTGACGTGAAGGGGTTCGGGGATGATGTGGACACGGCCGCCAACAGCCGCCACAATGGCGGAGTGAACGCCGTGTACTGCGACGGCCACGCCAAGTGGTGTCAGGCCGGGGGGAACGCGACAGCCGGCTGGTCCGGCTTCGTCAAGAACCTGTGGAAGTGGCAGGTTGACCTCGAGTAGCCTGTGACAGTCGCAATCGTGTAACGCACCAGATGGCGGGGGCCATGGGCAGGTGATGGCCCCCGCAAGCGTGGAGGAGGGGTCAGCGGGGTATACTGCCGTATAGGGCAGGGGGGGCTCCGAGAGGCGGGGCGTCAGCCAGCGGGGCCACGACTGCCCGCGCGGCCGTCAGTCCTGTGCAGGTCGCTGTGCAGGCCAACCGATGACGGGGTCCGCGCGACCCCGTCAACACTAGCAAAGGGGATACAAGACCATGCGAAGTAAGGGCTTCACGCTGATCGAGCTGTTAGTTGTGATCGCCATCATCGCGATTCTGGCCGCCATCCTGTTCCCGGTGTTCGCCCGGGCCAGGGAGAAGGCCCGGACTGCCAGTTGCCTGGCGCACATCAAGCAACTCGGGCTGGGCACGTTGATGTACGCGCAGGACTACGATGAGGTGATGCCGATCTCCTACATTGCCGGACCCAACGGCGGGATCTTCGGCGGGGCGATGGTCTGCCAGGACCTCATGGTGCCTTACCTCAAGAAC
>CAZIWQ010000486.1:3614-5712 GCA_964542355.1 uncultured Armatimonadia bacterium | reverse complement strand
AAGATGACCTGCATGTCTTGTTCCTCCTGGTATCCGGCCCTGCCCCGGCGGGCTCCCACTGCCGCCTGCCTGGATCATGCCTGCCGGTAGTGCATCGTGGTGATTGGTCCTGGTTGGTCGGTGCCTCGCCCCATGCGATGTCCCCCGCGGTGGGGGTTACGGCCGTGTGGCATTCGACTTTGGTGCTATACCCGTAGCCGGCGCTACGCCAGTCGGCGGGCGACGGAAGGCGAAGTTGCGTCGGAGGCCGATGAACGGGTCAGTCCCGCCGAGTACCCGGTTGGCGCCCAGGAGCAAGTCCCAGCCGGGAGCCACGCCACACAGGCCCCTCACATCCAGGCGCGGGTCGTTCGGGTTCCAGGCGTCCAACTCCAGTGACCACCGGTCCCGCAGCGGGTAGTCGAGACCGATGCCCACTTTGTTGCCGAGGATCCCGAGGCGGAGCGTCGCGCCGGACGCGAGGCCGACGCCGCGCTGGAAGGTGAGGGTCTCGGCGTCGCCGAAGTCGCGGACCCCGAAGCGCCAGTAGTCCCGGGTGGCCTCGCCGAAGTACAGATCGGCGACGACATCGGCACGCAGGCCGAACCCGTCGATCGCCTCGACGCCGGCATAGCCCAGGGTCGAGCTGGGCTGCAATTGCCGGGCGATCTGCTGGACGCGGTTCATTGTCTGGTCGACGCGGGTGAGGCTGGCGTCGGCTTTGCGGGCAACTTCCGCGCCGCGGTCGGTGAGCTCGCGCACATTGTGAATGCTCGCGGTGAAATCCTCGGTGACCTGCGGGCTGGTCAAGACCGACTTGCCGTGGGCGGTGATCGTGGCCAGATCATCGACGGCCGCGTTGAGCCGCGAGACGGTACCGCGGATGCTCTTCCACATCGCGTCATCGGTCACGAGTGCAGTGCCCTTGGTGAGGGCGGCACGGCCATCACTGACCAGGCCTTCGCTCTCGCGGGACATGGCGGCGAGGTAGCCGCTGGCCTTCTCGAGGTTGGCGACGGTACCCCGGATCTGGCCGGCGACGGCCGGATCACCCAGGGTGGTCCGGAAGTCACTGGTCAGTGCCTCGATGTTGGCGGTGGCGCGCTCGATATGGCCGCCGGCCGCCATGAGCTGGGTCGGCAGCGGCGAGGTCGCCAGCAGATCATGGATGCGGCGCGTCGTGCGCATGATGTCGTCGGAGCTAGCCGCCGCGAGCCGCGCGACGCTGCCGGTGGTGGCCTCGATATCGGCGGCCGACTTGTCGATCAGGGCGCGCGTGCGCCCGGTGGCCGCGGCGAGGTCGCTGTGCAGGCTGGCGCTCAGTTGCGCCAGGTGGTTACTGGTGGTCATCACATCGCCGGCGCTGGCCTTGACCATCTCGCTGACGCGGCGGGTGCTCTCCCCGATGTCCTTCCCGCTCTGCTCGACGAGGCCGGCCATCGAGGTCGTTGCCTTCTCGACCCCGGCCGCGGCCTGTTCGAGGTTGCCGGAGGACTTCTCGATCAACTGGCGGACGCGCTGCACCGTGGCGGCGAGATCCGCGGTGGCGGTGCGACTTGCTTCCTCCGCATAGCCGGTGGTCTTCTCCACGTGCTCGGCCGTCCGCTCCAGGTTCCCCGAGGTCTTCTGCAGCATCGAGTGGACGATCCGGGTCGACGCCTCGACGTCGGTGGCACCGGCGTCGACGAGCTTCTCGATGCGCGTCCCCGTCCGCTGCACGCTGGCGGTGGTGGCCTCGATGTTGGTGGCGGTGGCAGCGACCATCCGCGCGACGCGTGCGGTGGCGCCCTCGATGTTCGGGGCGCTTGCGCGCACGAGCTGGTTGACGCGTTCGGCGGAGCGGTTGAGCTGGGTCGCGGCGCCGGCGATCTCGCGGGCAATCTGATTGATGTTCCCCTGGTTCTGGAGCGAGATGGTCGCCAGCGTCTCCGAGAACCGGGCGGCATGGGCGGTCGCCAACTGGACATTGGCCAGGATTGCGGGCAGGCGCTCCTGGATGTCCGGGCTGGCGTAGACGGCCTTCAGGTCGGTGAGGGCGCCCTGCACCTGCCGGAGCACCGCATCGGCTTGCCCACCGAGGTCGGTCAGCCCGATGGCCTTGTCACCCGGGACATGGCTC
>CAZIWQ010000486.1:0-3604 GCA_964542355.1 uncultured Armatimonadia bacterium | reverse complement strand
CTCGCGTTTCAACTCGTCCTCGCCCCGGCGGCGGACCGCGACAAAGGTGCTGCTCATCAACCCCGACTGCGTGATGATGAACTCGTCGGTGTTGAGCAGTTGCACGTCTTTGCGGATCGACAGCTCAACGACAATCGGTCGTTCGGCGAACCGCTTTGACTGCAGCTCTTGTGGGGTGGCGAGGCGCACGTCGACGACGCGGCCGATCTCCATTCCCAGGAACAGGACGCGCGAGCCGACGATCAGGCCCTCGACGTTGCGGAAGTGGATCGTCACCGGCTGACCGGTGAAGCGTCCCCACTGTCCGGTCAGGTAGACAGCCGTAGCCACCATCAACAGGATGGCTGCGAGGAACAAGATGCCGACTCTGGCTGTGGCGCCCACGTCACGGTCACCCCGGAGGCGCGGCCGCGTCAGAAGCAACCTGATCGGCCGTCGCCGCTGTCGACTGCCATCCGTCCGGCTTCGTCCGAGCCTGGCGGGCCCGTCACACCTGGATCGGGCCCTGGGCCAACCCGTGCACAAACTGCTGCACGATCGGGTTGGGGGTCTCGCGCAGCGCCTGCGGCGTGTCGCAGGCAATCACCGTCTCGTCGTGCAGCATGAGAACGCGGTCGCTGATGGCAAACAGCTCGTCGACCTCGTGCGTAACGACAACCGATGTGACGGCGAAGCGGTCGCGCAGCCCGGTGATGAGCTCGTCGATGACTGCGCTCATGATCGGGTCAAGCCCGGCACTGGGCTCGTCGTAGAGCAGGACGGCGGGCTGGAGCACCAGGGCCCGGGCGATCCCGACACGCTTGCGCATCCCCCCGGAGAGCTCCGAAGGCATGCGGTCACCGGCGTCGTGGAGCCCCACCTCGGCGAGATGCACGTCGACCTCGGTGGCGATCTCGGCGTCGGTGAGCTGTTTGCGTCGGCGCAGCCCGAAGGCGACGTTCTCGGCGACGGTCATGGAATCGAACAACGCGGCATACTGGAAACACATTCCCATCTTGCCGCGCGGTTGCATGAGCTGCTGCTCGCTGAGGCCGACGAGCGACTGGCCGTCGATGACGATGTCGCCGCCGGAGAGGGGCAACAACCCCATGATGAGCTTCAGGAGTGTGCTCTTGCCCGACCCGGACATGCCCATGACGCCGAAGATCTCGCCCCGGATGACCTCGAACGAGACGTCGCGCAGGATTTGGCGGCCCGCGATCTCATAGGACAGGTTGCGCACCTGGATGATTGGGTCGCGTTGTGTGTTCATCGGCTTCTCGGCACGATCGCATGCTGCCGGCGGGACGCGGCAGGCGCTCTCCGGCCCGGAGACACACGGGGTCGGGCTTGGCAGCCCGACCCGCGTACCGGCGCCGCGTCCGCCGCCGGCGCTCAGGCATGGAACAACACCGGAGCCAGGAGCAGGTCGACCGCGTACACCAGCATGATGCAGTACACAACCGATCGGGTCGTCGCCCTCCCGACCTCCTCCGACGCCATCCCACACGTCAGGCCCTGATGACACCCGACCACGGCAATGACGGTGCCGAACACCACCGCCTTGATGATCCCGCCCACCACGGTCACCATCGTCAGGTTGCCCGGGATGTAGGCAAAATAGCCCTGTGCGTTCATTGTCGGCGTGACCAGGGCCATGAGGTAGCCGCCCAGCACGCCGATGACATCGCCAAAGAACACCAGGATCGGCACCATCACGAGGCAGGCGAGATAGCGGGGGGCCACCAGGTACTCGACGGGGCTGGTAGCCATGGCGCGCAGCGCGTCAATCTGCTCCGTGACCTTCATCGTCCCCAGTTCGGCGGCGATGGCAGACCCGGCCCGGGCGGCAACGACGAAGGCCACCAGGACCGGTGACAGCTCGCGGCACATGATCTCGGCAACGAACCACCCGGCGTACTCGTCCACGCCCCACTGGCTGGTCTGGATCGCCCCATGATAGGCGATGACCGCCCCGGACAGCGCCATGGTGACGGCCGCGACGGGCAGGCTGTTGACACCGATGTGCGCCATCTGCCCAATGGCGGTGCGCAACTCGACTTGGCCCCATGCGATGCTGCGAAGCGTGGCCAAATGCAACAAGCCGGTCTCGCCGAAGAAGGCGAGGAAGGCCACAGCCTGCCGTTCGAGAGACCGGAGCAAGAGGGACACCGCCAGTACTCGGACTGGCTGCGAGGGGCGCAGTGCCTCAGGATCTGAAGTGCGTGCCTGCCACCACCGCGGCAGGCCGGTAAACCGGCGCGAACGCCGACGTGCGGGCCTGTCTCGTGAAGTGGGAACGAGGCCGATTATAGACTAGCTGTCGCAGCCAAGTCAACCGCGCCCCCGGGCCGCCAGCCGGACCTACGGGCCGTCTGGCGGCGTGCAGCGCCCGCGTCAGCTTGACTTTTCACCCTCCCTATGGTACCTTCGACGCTGGCTGCACGCACACGGATCAGCACGTCGGCGGGCGGTCGGAGCTCTCGCCTCGCGAGGGGTTCGCGGGGCGGGGGGGGGCGCACGGACCACCGCACACAGCCACGCCGCGGCCGCCCCTCAGGGCGTCCGGCCAGCGTGACTGTGTGCCTCGTTGCGTCTCGCGGGCAGCCCCGGTCCCCACGAGGAATTCGCCGGCCCAAGCACGGCTGAACGCCCGTCAGGGGCGCACACGGGCCACCTGTCGTGGCCCGGCACGGTCACCCGTGCGCCGTGACCGCCACCCCGGGAGGACACGGTCCATGACAGGGCATGGCTCTCAACCGAGTTGCCGCCACGGCCTCAGCGGCCTGGCCGTCGCGTGCCTGCTTGCCGTCTGTCTCCCTGCTCTCGCCAGACCCGTCGTCGCCATCACCACCCCCGCCGATCAGGCCCTCGTCTCCGGCGAGACGTGGGTCAACGTTGCCTTCCGCAGTGACTCCAACCGCCCGATCGTCCGGCTTGAGCTCAAGCTCGACGGCAAAGAGCTGCAGTCCTATGTCGTGCCGGCGCCGCTGCCCGACGGCCAGAAGTCATTCGCCGTCGATATGTCCGGTCTGCAGCCAGGGGGCCATCGCCTCAGCGTCCGGGCGCTGGATTCCGTCGGCGAGGCCGGGGCCACCGAGATCGGCGTCACTGCCCAGGCCGCCGGAACACCGCCGACTCTTGTCGACCGCATCCCCCCCGCCATCAGTGTCTACTACCCCGCCCAGGGGGCCGTCGTCTCCGGGCGCGTGTTGGTGCGCGCCGAAGCCACCGACAACGCCGCGGTGCGCCATGTCCTGTTCTATGTCGATGGCAAGCTCCACACCATTCGCATGAATGCACCACCGTTCAATGCAGAGTGGGATACGACCCTCAGCCCCGACGGCCCGCACATTCTCGAGGCACGGGCCAAGGATACCTCCGACAACGAGGGCGCGTCGGCCCCCGTCACCGTCATCGTCCAGAACCAGGCGGCTCCGCCCGCAACCGGGCCGTTGCCCGGGACTGTCGTTACGCCGGCCCCGAACCCATGGCTGACGGGCCGCCCGGGTGGCGTCTCGCCCGGACCGGTCGGCAGCCCCTCCGGCCCCGCGATTGCCGGCCCCCCCGTCATCGCCGCGCCGCCGACGATTGGGCCGACGGCGTCCCCGGTGGTCGTCGCGCC
>CAZIWQ010000485.1:0-5715 GCA_964542355.1 uncultured Armatimonadia bacterium | reverse complement strand
GGCTGAGTGCCCTCCAGAGCCATTCTGGAGTGGCTTCGCGGCCTCAGAACGACTTCCCGGCCGCTCTTCTAGCGCCCTATTCGGCGTAGGTGAGGTCGATGACCATGTGCTGGGCGTAGTTGCCCTGAGCATCCTGCTGGCCGCGACGCCTGACGCGCTCGGCGAACCAGATCTCGGCGGCGGCGTCGTCGAACCCGAGCTCGGTGCCCTGATTGCGCTCTACCAGGAGATCCAACTGCGTGATTGCCGTCCCGGCCACTGCCCCACCGGTCCAGGCATCGGTAGTAGTGGGCCACAGCCAGCCGACGTTGTTGGTCGGGTTGTCGGAGCCCCCGCACATCGTCCAGGCGTTGCGCTGCGTCGTCTCACCGCTGCAGGGGATGGCGTAGGCCGCGCCGCCCAGGTCGAGGAACTTGCCGTAGAACTTGACCTTCCACTGGGTCGCCAGTTCGTAGGGGCCGGCAGTGCTCTTGCGGGTATCGTTGCCCGTGAACGCGGCCCCGGTCGGCGTGACACGCCGCAGGTGCCCGCCCAGATACGCCGTGAGGGAGAGCCGGCGGCCGGTAACGACACGCAGCCCGGCGATGTCGTAGCCATTGGCTCCCGGCACGTGGCTAGTAGCCGAGCTGCCGCTCGCCGGCCTCTCGCGGGCCATCACATCGGAGGGTACCGCGGTGGACCCGTCGGTCGGAACGAACCCCTCGTTGGCGGGCGTCGCCGGGTTATCGTTGAACCCGATGTGGTTGTCATACACCGTGACCATTGCGTAGTCATGTACCGACGGGCCCGCAACGCCGCCGTTGGCCGGGGCGCCGCCGGTGAGGGCCGTCACCCACGTGATAGTGCCCGCCCCCGTCACCGACTTTGTCGTGAAGTGGAAGGTGGACCACACACGCGGCCCGGGAACCGCCACTCCCCCGGTGTAGCGCCATGTGATCGTGGTGGCAGTCATGCTGTCGACAGTCCAGAGGGCGCTGTCGGGGGCCGTCACCGAGGGGCTGGCGGGGTCAAGGTTGAAGATCCCGGTCAGGGTGAAGGTGGCGTTGGGCTGAGTGCCGATGGTCTGGAAGCTGTAGTTCCAGTTGATGCCATCGCTGGGTGCCAGCCGGGTGGCGCTATCCGCCCCGACGGCGCCCGCCGCCAGCAGCAGGAGACAGAGGGCCACGACGGCGCGAGTGACAGCCAGGCGCCGCGCGCTCCGCGGGAGGAGCCCCGCGGCCGGACTGCCACTACCCTTGTGCAGTGCGACCCGGGAGCGAACTGAGTGTCCATGGGTCCCTATCCCATCTGATCGGGCCATCAACATGGGGCCACAACTCCAATCTGCGTGGCGTTATCGCTGCGTGAGCGCGCCACCAAGGCGTACAGCCGTGCGTGCGGCGACATGCCGCGCACGATCACACCTGCGACGCGCTCCTGAGAGCGACTTCAGGTCACGCTCTGCTGCCCCGGCGTGTACGAAGGTGCATGCCATGCCTGGTGGCTGGCAATCTCCCCTGACGCCCCATCCGCCGTCCGGCGGCAGTCCTGCGACCAAGTTATCACAGACGGCGCCTGAATGCAAGCCTCCGGCCCCCGTTTGGGCCCGAGAATCGGAGAAGTTACACCTAACGCGGGACACGAGCCGCGGCGGCCGCCAACCTGGCCGATCGCTGCGGCCGACGGCAGCCCGGGTGCACGAAGGTCGATCGCAGCGTGAGCGACGCATGCTCCACAGACACGACTCGAGGGACAGGCTGCCGCACCTGTCCCTCGACATGGGCGCGCCGACAGTGCCCGCGGGACGCCCTGCTCGTGCCGACTGAGCCACGACGGGGGCCATTCGGATGACCGCCCGAGGAAGCCCGATGCCCCCCGCGCCCGGGTCATCTACGGGTGGGCCAGGGGTCCGGCCGAGAAGGCCACATCCGGCCGGTCCCCGAGGCGTACCGGCCGGCTGAGTGCCCTCCAGAGCCACTCTGGCGTGTGGCTTCGCGGCCTCAGAACGGCCTTTCGGCCGCTCTTCTAGGTGCCGCCTCCCGACGGGGCTGCGGGCGGCAATTGATTACCGGGCGCACCTGCGGGCGCGGCAGGCCCCCCGACAGGCCCGGCCGGCCCCGTGGCCGGCCCTCCCGCCGACGGCTGTGGCGCTGCAGTGCCGAACGTGAGCTTGTAGATCACGAACAGCACGAGCAGTAGCACGACGATCGCGATCACAATGGCCAGCGGGCTCGCCTGTTGTTTGCTCATGTTGTGTCCCTCCCTTATCGCGTGGTTCGGTGTCTGTCGCTACGGATCATACCATGGTGGTAGCCGGTATTCGCCACAACCTCCCGCGCCACCTTCTCGCCACCGGAGGCGGTTGGGCACCCGCAGTCGTGGCTAGAGCGGGTTGTGGTAGATTCGGTCCACGAGCTCCATGGTCTTGACGGCATCGCTCATGCACGTCTCGGGCTCCTGGCCGGTCTTCACGGCGTCGATGAAGGCGCGGTTCTCGCCCTCGAACCCATAGTAGACGCGATTCTCGTCGCTGCCAGCGGCCTTCTGCGCAGTGATGCGTTTGGCCTTCTCGGCCCCATCGGTGTAGATGAGTGCCGCGGTGTTGGGGTTGACGTAAGCGGAGATGCCCTCGGCATGCAGCTCGAACTGGTGGATGCGTCCGCCGACACGCCAGTTCGTCAGCAGCACGCCCGCGCCGCCACTTGCGAACTGCACGAGTGCGTTGAACCGCGTTCCGAAATGCAGGCCCTGGTTGCTCACTTCGCCGACGACCTTGACGACATCTCCGCCGATGAAACGGAGGGTGTCGACCGCGTGCACGGCATCGCAACTGAGAATGTCAATCGCGCCGGCATAGTAGGGCCCGCCCGTATGCCACTTATAGAAGCTGGACAGTGCCTGCGTAACCGGGCCGCCGTGGTCGCGGACCATGTCGCGGCACTTGCGCATGAGCGGGATGTAGCGCCGGTTGAAGCCCACCAGTGTGATGCACCCGTTGGCCTCCGCGCAGTGCGCCATCTGCCGCGTCTGGTCGGCCGTCACGCCCGGCGGCTTCTCGATGAACAGATGCCGGCCGGCCTGCAGCACGTAGATCGCGATGTCGAACAGGTGGTGCGGGGGCATGAGCACGTAGACTGCGTCCGGTGCCGTCTGCTCGATCATCTTCCGGTAGTCGTTGAAGGTCTGCTTGATCCTGAACTTCTTCGCTGTGGCCTCGAGCTTGTCCGGCACGAGGTCGCACAGTCCCACGATGTCGACGTCATCGAACTGGGCGAGCGAAGGGTAGTGGACGCCGTTGGCCATCCCCCCCGCCCCGATGAGTGCGACCTTCACCTTGTCGCTCATTGCGAACGCCTCCTGTGTGAGCGGCCGTGAGTCGGCCTGACCGTCGCGTGTCCGCGCCCGCCGCACCCCCTCGCCGGCCCGCGCCGGGTCCGGCGACGCCGGCGGGTGCGGGGGTGCTTGCCGGGCTACGAGGTCGACGCGTCGACGGGCGCCGCCCCCTGGACGTGCGGTGATTCCCCACCGGCGCCCCGCTCACCTCCCCACGAGTGGCGGCAGACGGCACGGGGAATTCGGCAAACGGCAAACGGCACGAGGCTTCTGCCGTTCCCCCCCTCCCCCGGGCCTGCGGCCCGGGGGAGGGGAAGGACTGCACCCTCGCGGAAGCGAAATGACAGCCCGGTGCTCGGATCGATCACCTACGACCCCGGTAGCGGGGCGGCGGCTTCACGTGCGCGTCGGCCCCGGGGAGGCACGCTCAACGCCGGGATCCTCATTCGCCGGAGGTGCAGGCTGATGTCCTGTCAGATCGGTTGCGCAATCTGGGGTGCCGGGTGGGTGTCGGGGGAACACCTCAAAGCCTACGCAGCCAACCCGCACTGCAAGATCGTCGCCGTCGGTAGCCGCCAGGCCGAGTCGGCGCGCCGAGTCGCCCGCGCCGCGGGCGCGGACCCCGATACCATCGGCATCTACACGGACTATGACGCCCTGCTGGCGGATGACCAGGTGCAGCTCTTGTCGATCTGCACGCCCAGTCATCTGCACGTCGCTGAGGGTGTGGCGGCCGTCACGGCCGGCAAGCACATCATCATGGAGAAGCCGATGGCCGTAGACCTCGCGGGCATCCGCGCGCTGCGCGACGCCGCTCGCGGTGCCCGGGTGAAGACGGTAGTCAGCTTCGTGCTCCACTGGTGCCCCTCGCTGATGAACGCCAAAGCGCTGATCGAGGCCGGCGCCATCGGCGACATCGTCTACGCCGAGGCCGATTACTGGCACGGTGTCAGCGACTGGTACGGCGGCTGGGAGTGGGCACGCACGAAGGCCTCCGGCGGCAGTAGCTTTCTCTTCGGCGGCTGCCACGCCGTCGATGCCATTCGCTGGCTCACCGGCCGTGAGATCACGCAGGTCTGCGCCTGCTCCGGCGGCTGGGATGACCGCTACGAGTACCCGCCGACGGTGGTCGGTGTCGTGAAGTGGGACAACGGCGCCGTCGGCAAGATCGGCAGCTCGGTGGACTGCGTCATGCCGTATCAGTTCAACATCGACATCATGGGCACGCACGGATCGATCCGGGACAACAAGCTCTGGTCGAAGACGCTGCTGCCCCACGCCGGCGGCTGGACCGCGATCCCGGCGATCCAGCCCGATAGCGGCGACGTCGAGCACCACCCGTTCGAGGGTGAGATCAACCACATGGTGGACTGCATCCGCGGCGACCTGCCGACCTGCCCCAGCATCGAGGATGCGGTGCAGACCCATGAGGTGTGCCTCGCGATGGACCGCTCCGCCGCCGCCGGCGGGAAGCCGGTGACACTGCCACTGAGCGATTGACGGCGCCACGCCGACGACCATCAGCCGGCAATCACGGGAAGTGTTGATGATATGGGCCCGCGCACCCCTGGTCCGCAACTCTGTGCCACTGCCCCACCACCGTCGCGGGAGGCCGCCGAGGCGCGGATCGCCCGCCTCAAGGCGCGCGTGCTGGCGGGGCCGTGCACCCCGACCGGCTGGCGCCTGCTCGCGCTGTGCGAGGCGGCGCTGGCCTACCCCGGCGCGCCGCTCATCCAGCGCCGTGCCGCGGGCCTGGCCCGGGTGCTCGAGCTCTTCCCGGCGATCATCCATGATGATGAGCTGATCGTCGGGACCCATCATTTCGGGGAGCAGCCCGGCGTTGACGCGGGCATCGACTTCCCCGACATGGGCCCCCACTGGTTCACCTCGCAGTTCGCGCGGCTGGCGGAGGAGCTGGACAAGACCGATCTCGGCGCCGCCGACAAGCAGCGCATCCGCGACCTGCAGGGCCGCAGCGATCTGTTCGGCACCACCAGCCATGCGCCGGACCGGCCCGAGGAGGTCCGCCGCGCCGAGGAGGCCGGGTGTGTCTTCGGCTGGGGGTGCTCGCTCAACCACAGTGTGCGCGACTTCGCGAAGGTGCTGCGGGTGGGCTTCTCCGGGATCGAGCGCGAGATCGCGGCCGAGCTCGCGACCGTGCGGATCGAGGAGCCACAGGACCTCCCCCGGCTGATGTTCCTGCGGGCGGCGCAGGCAGTGGCCGCCGGCTGCTCGCGCATCGGGCGCAAGTACGCCGACCGCGCCCGCGAGCTGGCCCGGCAGGCGGCGGACGCCACCCGCCGGGAGGAGCTGCTGGCGATCGCCGGCGTGTGTGACCAGGTCCCCGCGGGGCCGGCGCGCACACTGCGCGAGGCGATCCAGGCCCTCTGGTTCGCCCACGTC
>CAZIWQ010000484.1:0-5726 GCA_964542355.1 uncultured Armatimonadia bacterium | reverse complement strand
CTCCCTCCATTGTACACCCCAGGCCGCAAGTACCCAAGCGCTGTCGAGGCCCGAGGCCCGCGGTGAGATGGCCGTGGAGTGTCCCGCATCGCGCGACAGGCCCCGCGCGGGGCCAGGCGAACGGTACTGCGCCTACTTCGCGGCGAGTGTGACCTCGCCGAGATCCACATCGTGTCCCGGCTCGACCCAGAAGCTCAGGTTCCTCGTGGCGAACTTGCCGTAGCGATCCATCACCCAGATCTCGTAGGACAACCCGCCGATGAGGCCGTCCATGCGCAGGACGCCCTGGTCGTCGCTGAAGCTGTAGTTCTCGCCCCCGCCGGCAGCGCCCAGGCGTCGCTCGAGCTCGTCGGAGACCAGACGAATGGTGCTCAGCCCGCTCTCCCCGCTTGCCGCGGTGACCAGAGGAGTGCCATCGGGCTTCCTCACGCGGATCGTCAGGCGGGAGAGCGGCACCGGGACGAGGTCCGGCTCGATGCTCCCGTCGGGCTCCAGGCTGGTGCCGGCGAAGAGTGGCTCGGCCGGGTGCATCGCGACAACGCGGACCTTGCCGTGCAACGCCAGCCCGCTCAACTCAAAACACCCCTCCGCGTCGGTGGCGACCGGGTAGGGCACCCTATCCGCTACTACCAGCGCCCCGGCCACCGGCGCTTGCGCCGCGTCACCGACCCATCCCCGCACCGTGCGCCCCTTCGGCTCGATGACCAGTGACTCCGTCTTCCGCTGCTCCCCCGCCCGGAGGGTATGTGTCATGTCTTCGGGGAGCTGCTGCTTGACCGCCAGGTGCTCCAGGTGTTCGGCCAGTCGCACGTGAAAGGCCACTCCGGCCGGCAGCGGCCCAATCCGCAACGCGCCCTGGTCATCGCTCCAGGCCCCGGGGATCGCGCAGGTGCGGCCCTCGCCCACCTTCAGCTCCACCGGCCATCCCGTCACCGGCTCGCCGCGCGGCGTCACCACCCGCGACAGCAGCCACGCACCGGGCTGCAGTCGGATGGTGAGCGGCTTATCGGTGTCGTCCAGGAAGGCCAGCGCCGCCAGATCGCGGGCCGCGTCGCGGGCGACGATGCCCCACGGTGGTCCCAGTACCCGCATCGTCACGATCTGGAGGGCGAAGCGCCCCTCGGCGTCCGTGCGCTCACTGAAGAAGTCGGCGGGAGCGACGCCATAGTCGATGCGCGCAGTGCTCCCGATCTCCACCCCCACCGCTGGTGTGCCGTCCGGCAGCAGCACCTGCCCCCGGACGGTTGGCTGAGCCTCGATGGCGATGTCGCGCGCCGTCGCCACTGCGCCCGGGGCGAGGCGCAACTGCTGCCTGTCGTTGGTGACCAGGTATAGTGGCGGCTCGCGCCACTCGCCGTTGCAGATGATCTCTGTCTCGCCCGGCAGCGCCTGCAGACGGTAGGTGCCGTCAGCCGCGCTGACGGCGTGGTCATAGTAGACGCCGCCCGGAGCCAGGCTGCGGTCCCAGACGTATGCGCCGGCGAAGGGCCGGCCCGTACCGGTCGCCACGCACTTGCCCGTGATGGTTGCGGCCTGCTGTAGCTCGAGCACTACCCCCTGTACCTGCTCGCCCGCGCTGACATGCAGGGGGGCCGCCGAGAGGCCGAGCAAGCCCTGCGCCGTGGCCCGGGCGGTGAGATGTCCGCACCAGGCCGCGAGCCGCGCGAGGATGAAGCTCCCGTCCGGCCCTGTCGTCACCGGCCTGTCGCCCGCCCCACTCACAACGGCGCCGGGCACCGGCCGGCCCTGGTACATCACTTGGCCGGCAAGGGACGCGGGGCGAGCCACGTAGAGGCGCACCTCGGTTGCGCCGGCCGGGACCTGGGCCCGCACACCCGGCGCGAAGCCGGTGGCAGAGGCCCGCAGTGTCACGCGCGCCCCGGTGGGGAGGTTGCCGAGGGTGAAGCGCCCCTGCGCATCCGTGGTGGTCTCGAGTGGACCGTTGTCACCGCAGACCAGTGTCCGCTGGTACTCGGACCAGTGCAGCTCCTCGCGGCGGGACAGCTTGACCACGCCCACCTGGGCACCGGCGACGGGTACCCCGGCGGTCCTGGTCACCACGCCGGAGCAGCGGGCGGCGGCGCCGGTGAGGGTCAACGAGACGGGCGTGCCCGGCCGGACGTTGGCCCAGGCGAGAGGGAGGTCGCCATGCCTGGCAACTACCCGGCAGAGGGCGTGAGGGAACAGCTCGGGGAAGGAGATGCCGAACGCCCCGGCGCCATCGGTGGTGGCGCTCACGGTCTTGCTCTCGGCCTCGCTCACCAGCCCCATGGCGAGGATGGCGCAGCCGGCCACCGGCTTGCCGTCCGGTCCGGTGACCGTTCCGACGATGGTGAACGGCGCGCAGTGCGCCGCGACAGCCAGCGAGAGGAGGGGCAGGCTCCGTAGCCACCACATACGCTGCCTCCGAACGATGCGACGTCACGAGCGTATGGTTCTCGGTTTCGCCGCCGGCCGATCAGGCTCCTACCCCGGGGCCGGGAGAACGCGCCACCCGGCCGCAATGGGAGGACTCCACCCACCGGCCACCGAAGTGCCCTGCGCCAAGTCGCCACGATCTTCGCGGTGGGGCACAGCCAACGTCGGTTCGTGTGCTGAGCCCCCCGAGCAGGGGCAGCTCGTTTCCGCTGTTGGACGACCCCGCTGTCCGGTAGTCCGCCGGGAGGAGCACGAAGGGAGTGTGCAGCAAGCGGATGGTCTTTGCCCTCGTTCTGAGCACTTGCGCCGTGGCCGGCGGCCAACAGGCCGACTACGAGTCATTCGAGGATGGCATCCCGGCCCATTTCGCTGCGACACGCGCCGCCAGCCTCAGCCTCAGTCCGTGGCACAGCAAGCAGGGCAAGAACTCCCTGCGCTGGGACTGGTCCCGAGGCGAGGAGCTGGTCATTCACCACGGCATCGGCGACCTGTCCCGCCGAGGCGGCCTGGGCAAGCACAACAAGCCCAGTTTTGCCGTCTGGGTGTACATGGAAGCGCCGGTCGCGGGTGCACTGGTGTTCGAGTTCCGGGAGGGCGACAAGGTCACCGGCTCGTTCCGCTTCCCGTTGGCCTTCACCGGCTGGCGGCAAGCACGTCCCTTCTACGATGACTTCCCGCACGGCAGGCCAACGCCGCAGGTGGACAGCATCCGCATTGCCGCGCCGCGCGAGGTGGCCACCGGAACGGTGTTCCTCGACCTGATCAAGTACAACACGCTCACCTACCCGGGTCGCGCGATCATCCCCGAGCAGGAGGCCCAGTGGCAGCGTCCTGTGCCGGACGTGGCCCGCTTCCCCGGGCCTGAGCGTGTCACCGCGGCGGAGCGGGCGGGCATCCGCGCACTGTTGGGTCCGGACGAGGGGCCCGGCGTGGGTGAAGCCGTCGTGAAGGACCTGTGCGCGAAGGTGCAAGCCCTGGGCATTGTGCGCGACGGGCACGGCGTGCGCGGGGGACCCGGCATCGACCGTCTCCTGCAGTACTGCTGCGAGTTTGGGGAGCTCGGGTCGAGGGAGCAGAACTACTGGCCCGACGAGCATGGCCCCACCTGGCCTCCCGGAGTTCAGGCCCCCGGTGCGATGAGCGCCCTTGCCCATGAGGTGGCAGTGGCGTATCGGGCCAGCCGCGATGCGGAGCAGCGTCGCCGGCTCGCGGAGGCCTTCGTGCTCATCGAGGATCATCTCCATGACCAGGGGATGCAGGCGGCTGCCGGGTTCCACTGGAACTGGTGGTACGGAGGGGCGTGGGCCGACGCCGTGTTCCTGATGCGCGACGTGCTGGCACAGGAGGGGCGCCTGGCCCGCCAATGCGACTACTTCCTCTGGAACTGGGGCGGCGGGACGGTCTTCGCCGAAGCCGCCCCACCCTCGCACATGGACTTCTACCTGCTTGACGTGCCCCGACTGCTGCGGGCATGCCTCATGCAGACCGAGGCCGGCGAGCAGGTTCGCTGGCTGCGGGCCTTCAGGACGATGCTGGAGCGATCGATCCTGCAGCCAACCAGCGCCCTGAAGGTCGACGGCTGTACCTACCACCATGGCGGTCACTACTTCCATTATGCCTTCGCCGCCATCCCCGGGTTGGCCTCGACGGTCCGGCAACTGAGCGACACGCCGTGGCGCCTGAGCGCGGAGGCACATGACCGGGTTCGTCGAGCGATGCTCGCACAGCGGATCTTCTGCAACCAACGTGATGTGCCACTCTCGCTCAGCGGACGCATGCCGTTCGTGGAGTACTCCATGCGCGTCCTCCCCCAGGGCCTCGACGCCCTGGCGCACAGCGGGACGCCCGATGGCACACAGGCAGTTGACCCGGAAGTGGCGGCCGCGTACCTGCGCCTGGTGCCTGCGGCGGCCAAGGGTGAACCGTACCGGACTCTGGGGATCAGGCCGGAGCCGGAGCCGAACGGATGCTTTGTGATGCCCTATGGCGCGCTGCTGTCTCACCGGCGCGACACCTGGCTGGCCAGCGTCCACGGTCAGAGCAAGTATGTCTGGGGAACCGAGCGACAGTCCCGGGTGAACTGCTTCGGGCTGTTCCAGGGCCTGGGGCATCTGGAGATCATGGCCGGGGGGAACCCTGTCAGCGCACAGGCCAGCGGTCGCGAGCGCTCTGGCTGGGACTGGCGCCGGTTTGAGGGTACGACCGTCCCGCAACTCCCGCTGCAGGCGCTGGACGAGGGGTGGACCTCTCCCTACTCACCCGAGACCTTCGTGGGTGGTCTCTCCCATCAGGGGCGGCAGGGGCTCTTCGCCATGATCGTCAACCAGCCCCTGCCCGGGGGGAAGACCCTCACAGGGAGGAAGAGCTGGCTCTTCAGCGACGAGCGCATCCTGTGCCTGGGCTCGGACATCTCCTGCGATGAGACCCAGTACCCGACGCAGACCACTCTGTGCCAGAAACGCCTGCCCAGGAACGACAAGGGCGAGTTCCTCCCGACCTCCCTCGACGGGACGGACCTCACCGCCTTCCCATGGGAATCCACGCTCGCCGACGCGGGGGCCCACTGGTTCCTCGATGTTCAGCAGACCGGCTACTATGTGCCCGCCGGGCAGACAGCGGCGATCGTGCGCGCACATCAGCGCAGCCGCGAGTACCAGGACCTGGAAGACACAGAGGGCGACTTCCTCACCGCCTGGCTCGACCACGGCAAGGCCCCCGGGGCGGCAAGCTACGAGTACATGCTGCTCGTGCGGGCGACTGGGGAGGCCATGCAGCGGCTTGTTGCCCAGCCGCCTTACCGGGTGATGCAGCGCGACCTGGCCGCGCACATCGTCTGGGACAATGCGGGGCGCCGCTGGAGTTGCGCGCTCTTTGTCCCGCAGGAGGTCGCCGCCCTTAGCGTCGGTCCCGACGCTCTCCAGGTCAAAGCGGTCGATCGTCCCTGTCTCCTCATGACTGAGGCGATCCGCGACGGGCAGTTGGCTGTGAGCGTGGCTGATCCTGATCTGAACCTGCACGAGGGAGTGAGCCAGCCGCGCCCGCTGCGAGTCACACTGCGCGGCGCCTGGCGGCTGGTGGAGGCGCAGGGGACGGTGTGCGCTTGGCCGCTACCGGAAGCCAGGGAGTCGGTGCACCTCCTGTCCACAACCAAGACCGAGACAGTGGTGGAGATCACCTGCCGGCACGGGGCAAGCTACGATGTCAGGCTGACCCGCAACCCGGGCTAGCTAGCCGGTACCACGGGCACCCAGACGCCTCCTGACGGCGCGCCGTCAGGAGGCGCAAGACGGGGTCTGGGGCCTGTGGCC
>CAZIWQ010000483.1:0-5729 GCA_964542355.1 uncultured Armatimonadia bacterium | reverse complement strand
CCTCCGCCATCGCTCCAGGAACTGAACAGATATCGGGCCTGGCCATTGGCGGAAACCTGCGGGCTGGGCGCTTCAATGATGTGGGAGGAACCCGGAACCCACGCGAAGTTGGTGGGCGCGACGCAGGGGGTGCCGTCCACCGTCACGGGTGCGCCGGCCCGTGCGACCTTGAACACCGGCGGCGCTGTGCGCGCCGCGCGTGGCGCTGGTGCAGGGGGCACGACCATCGGCCGCACTGTGCTCGTCACCGGCCATGAGGCCCGCAGCTCATCCTGGTAGAGACCCATCTGCTCGATCGGGATGCGCTTGAACCCGAGCTTGTAGGCGGGAGAATCATCCTTGAGCTGGAAGTTGAGCTTCTCCGCGTCCACGAACCGCGGGTCCTGATCGAGCAGGTTGTCCTGGAACGTGACGAGCGGCTTCGCCTTGCCGTCGAAGTCGCCCCAGCGCCCGCCCACGCAGATGTTGCGGGCGATCACGTTCCCCTTCGGCGCCATCGGGTCATCGTCCAGGATGTTCACGAGCGCGGGGTAGCGCTGGCTCCACAGCGGCTCCTGGTAGGGCACCTGTTTGAGCCCGTTCTTCATCCCCTCGAAGCCGCTCCCGGCCCAGCCCAATCCGCGCGAGTCCACGTGCGTCGCGGGGTTGCACTCGACGAAGATGTTGTTCTCGATCGTGCAGTCGCGCCCGCCACCGATCATCGCCGCCCGCGTCACGCGATAGAACAGGTTCCCGGAGATCAGCGTGCCGCTGAACTGGTCGTCGAGATAGACCCCCACGCACCCGCGGCCCTCGAAGCCATTGATGTGGTGCATGTAGTTGTTGCGGATCACGGTGCCACGCATCGTCCAGTTGCGGCCCGTGTAGATGGCGCCGGCGTCATTGGACTCGTAGCACACACTGTGGATCTCGTTGAGCTCAATCAGGTGGTCGTTGCCACCAAATCCCATCGCCATGTGGGGGGCGTTGTCGATGAGGTTGTGGGAGGCCCGACAGCCCACCCCGCCCAGCGAGATGCCCGGCTGGTAGACACGGTTCCAGCGACTGTAGTGGTGGATGTAGTTGTTCTCCGCGAAGTGCCCCGCCGGAGTGAGGGTCTTGCGGTCGCCGCCACTGAGCGAGATGCCGCCGTTGGCGGTCTCGTAGATGTCACAACCGATGACGCCGTGCTGCGTCCCCCCCGAGACGCCCACTGCCGAGCCCCCGGTATTGCGGATCGTGCACGCGGCGATGCGATTGCCGGTTCCCCCCGCGATGCCGATCGGGGTCGACCGCGATGCCTCCACGATCATCCCCCGCCAGGTGATGTAGGAGGCATCTCGCATCGTCAGCAGCGTCGGGACGACCGATACGAGGGTCTTGCCCTGGTCGATGGGAGCCGGCGGCCAGAAGTACAGCAGGCCACTATCGCGGTCGAGGTACCACTCGCCCGGCGCGTCCAGCTCCGCCAGGGCATTGAAGGCATAGTACCACTGCCCCTTGCGGTACCCGTAGCCGTGGTATGGCGGCCTGAGCGAGATAACCTTCTTGTCGGTGTCGATCGACTCCACGCGCTGGCGCTCGTCGGACCAGTCCCAGAACCAGTAGCCCTCCAGCCACAGGTCCTTCTCCGCCAGCCAGCGGCTGGGACGGTCGCCGTCGTAGGCGAACTTGCCGATCTTGTCGCCGGGGATGCCATGGATCTTGTGGGGGGCGCCGCCGACCACATCGACGATCCGCGCGAACCCCTCGTTGGGCCAGCGCGAGACGGTCATCGGCTTGTCCTGGAAGAACAGCTCGAGGCGCTTGCCGGAGGCGACCACGTCGCCGAAGTCGGTGACCCCGAGCGCTTTGAGGTCGGCCTGCAGCACCTTGCCGCGCGCCGCCTCGTCGAGCCGCCCGAGGACGGCGGCATCGGTCACCGGCTGGAAGTTGGTCACCTGCTTGCCGCCGACCAGCCGCACCTCTTCGCCCTGCCGCGCGCGGTAGACGACCGGCGCGGCCGCCGTCCCGGAGTCCTCGGCAGTGAGCTCGAACGCCCCGCTGCGCTCATAGACGCCACCGCGCAGCTCAACGGTCACCCCGCCTGCGGGGAGCCCGCCTTCACGCTTGAGCTTGCGGATCTCATCGCGCGCCCGCTCGAGTGTCGCGAAGGGACCATCGCCGTTTTGGGGGTCGGCTTGTCGTCCGGACCAGGCATCGTTGCCATTGACGGCCACGGTCAACGTCAGGCCCGCGCCATGGACCACGGCACATGCACCTCCCAGGATCAGCAGCAGGCAAACCAGGAGTACCAGGCGGTCCGCCCTTACGCGCGTGGAGATACTCATCCGAGGGTTCCTCCTTGTATGAACACCAGGGGCTATGAGACGGGAATTTCGGCACCGGCCCCCGAGGGACCTGCGCGGAGGGGACCGGTCGACCGCGGTACGCCCGACACTCCTGTCGGGCGCCCCTCAAGGACCGACGAACTGCCCGCCGCGAAGCGGCGTGCCACAGAGCCCCCGACAGGGGGCGGACGGAAGCCCGCATCGCCCATCCGCCAAGGACGATACTACCGGAGTTGAGCATCCGGGCCCCGCGAGCCGATGCCTCACGAAGGCCACAAGGGCTCAGCACAGCGTGCGAGGAACTCTGTCACACCTGAGCAGTGCCGTCACCTCGCGCCCCGCTCAAGACCGACCCGGAGGTCGAACCCGATGCCACATATCAGCTCGTTCCTCATCGAGAACTTCAGGGCCCTCAGGCGGGTCGAGTTCAAAGACCTGCAGCCGCTCAACGTCCTCCTCGGCCCTAACGGGTGTGGCAAGTCGACCGTCTTCGATGCCTTCCAGTTCATCGCCGACTGCCTGCAGACGAACGTCCGCAAGGCGCTGGAGGCGCGCGGTCGGTTCGGCGAGGTGCGCTCACGCGGGGCACACGGCTCCATCGCGTTCACGGTGAAGTACCGCGAGTCCGACTTCGGTGCCAGAGGTGGCGCCGTGCAGCCGCTGATCACCTACCACCTCGCCATCGACGAGGTGGACGGGCAACCGATTGTGTCCAAGGAGTACTGCCGGTGGACGCGCAAGGTCGGGACCGCGGGACGCCCCTTCGACTTCCTACGAATGGAGCGAGGCGAAGGGTCGGTCGTGACAGGAGAGATGCCCGAGACCGACGACCACCGCGAGCCGGTGCGGATGGAGAGCCCCGACACCCTTGCGATCAAGGCGTTCGGGCAACTGGCAACGAACCCCCGGGTGGCCAGCCTGCGTCGGTTCATCGAGGGGTGGTTCCTGTCGTACCTGATCCCCGACCAGGCCCGCCAGATTCCACCGGCTGGCGCCGAAGAGCACTTGTCACGCACGGGTGAGAACCTGCCCAACGTCATCCAGTACCTCAACGAGCGTCATCCCAAGGCGCTCGGCAGCATCCTGCACAAAGTATCGCAGCGGATCCCCGGCCTCGCACAAGTCGATCACCAGGAGACAATCGATGGTCGTGTCGCGCTGCGCTTCCGCGACGGACCATGGCAAGACCCCTTCCTCGCCAGGTACGTCTCGGATGGCACCATCAAGATGCTGGCGTACCTTGTCTTGCTCAACGACCCCGAGCCCCCCCCGCTTCTCGGCGTCGAGGAGCCCGAGAACGGCCTCCACCCCAAGCTTCTGGAGGTGCTCGCAGAGGAGTTCCGCGCTCACGCGCGAGGTGGCGAGGGCAGCAGGCCGACGCAGGTCTTCGTCTCGTCGCACTCCCCCTACTTCATCAACGCCCTGAGGCCCGAGGAGTTGTGGGTCATGCAGCGCGAGAGGGATGGCTACGCCGCCGTTAGCCGGGCCGACACCATTCGGGGGGTGACGGAGTTCTGCCAGGAGGGCGCGAGGCTGGGGAGCCTGTGGTACGAGGACCACTTCGGGGGAAGGGGGAACCCTCGTGCACTTTGAGGTCCTGGTTGAGGAGCCTTCGATGGCGGATGCCCTGGGAGAGCTGCTGCCCAAGATCGTCGGACTGCACGGTGAGCCGCACACCTGGGCCGTCCACCCTCATGAGAGCAAGCAAGACCTGCTCGGCAGACTCCGTAGCCGCCTGCGCGGCTACGCGACGTGGATGCCGGCGGACCACCGCATTGTCGTGCTGGTCGACAGAGACGCAGAAGACTGTAAGCGCCTCAAGACGCGCATTACACAGGCTGTTCCAGAGGCCGGGCTCCCGGCCGGGCGCGTGCTGGCCCGCATCGTGGTCGAAGAGTTGGAGGCATGGTACTTCGGGGACCCTGAGGCGCTCCGCGCAGCGTACCCGCGGCTTCCCGCCACGGTCGGGAGGCGAGCCGCACACCGCACGCCCGACGAGATCCGCGGCGGAACCTGGGAAGCCCTCGAGCGTGAGCTCATCCGGGCCGGGTACCAAGAGGGGCTTGTGAAGTCGCACGCGGCGAGGACTGTGTGTCAGCACATGGACCCCGCCCGGAACACCTCCCACAGCTTCCAGGTCTTCCGCAAGGGCCTCATGAGGCTCGTGCAGACTGCACCGGCACGACCGACGACACCATCACCCGAGAGGAGCAGGTAGCCATGACTTCCCACAGCTTCCAGTTCGGACTGGGAGGCGTCCCCTTCCTCGCTGACGCCAGGACGCGGTCGATCTGCGCCGAGAACCCCCACGGCGAGAAGGGGGCCGCCGCTCGTGAAGTGCCGGAGGGCGGTGCTGCCGAGTGGCTCGGCAAGGGCTGGAAGGTCAAGCCCTGCATCACCGTCAAGGCCGGCGAGACCGTCACCCTCGCCGATATCGCAGGCTCCGGCGTGATCCAGCATTTCTGGATCACCGTCACCGAGGCGGCCTACCGAGACTGCATCCTGCGCCGGTACTGGGACGGCGAGGCCACCCCGTCGGTCGAGGTCCCGCTGGGCGACTTCTTCTGCTGCGGGCACTCACTGCGGGCCCGCATCAACTCGCTGCCCATCGCCGTCAACCCCTCCGGCGGCTTCAACTGCTACTTCCCGCTGCCGTTCCACCACGGCGCCCGCATCACCGTCGAGAACCAGCGCTGGGAGGACATCGGCGGGTTCTTCTACCAGATCACGTATGCCGAAACCGCCGTCCCCGACCATGCCACCACACTCCACGCCCAGTGGCGGCGCTCCCTGGGCACGCGCGAGTGTCCGGAGCACGTCATCCTCGACGCCGTCCGCGGCAAAGGCCAGTATGTGGGCACCTACCTCGCCTGGACGCAGCTTTCCGACGGCTGGTGGGGTGAGGGCGAGGTCAAGTTCTTCATCGACGGGGACAGCGAGGACCCCACCATCTGCGGGACCGGCACGGAGGACTACTTCGGCGGGGCGTGGGGGTTTGGCGACACGTTCTCCACGGCGTTCCTGGGCTATCCGTTGTGGCAGCGCGAGGAGACGAGAGTCCCCAAGCATGGCCTCTATCGCTGGCACATCATGGACCCGATCCGGTTCGACCAGGACCTGCGCGTGACGATCCAGGAGCTGGGCTGGTGGCCCAACGGCAAGTACCAGCCGCTGACCGACGACATCTGCTCGACGGGGTACTGGTACCAGGCGGAGCCGCATGCGGCCTTCCCCGCGCTGCCCCCCGCTCACGAGCGCTGGACGCGCTGAGCGCGCCTAGTGTCGCGTCACGCTTGATATGCCGCATAGACAGTGGGGGGGTACGGCGGGTCACCTTCACCCGCCTTGGCGACCACGGGACGACGCGATGGCAGGTGGTGGCCGTGAAGGTCGTGTCGTCACGTGCGAAGCACGTGTGGT
>CAZIWQ010000482.1:0-5736 GCA_964542355.1 uncultured Armatimonadia bacterium | reverse complement strand
TCGGCATTCGGCATTCGGCATTCGGCATTCGGCATTCGGCATTCGGCATTCGGCGGCGCGCATGCGGGACCCGCGCCTACTGCACGGCACGGCCCGGCGGGGAGGGCAGTGGCGGGCGCAGGGCGAAACCGCCTGCGCAACCACCGCATACCCGGCCGCGCGCCCCCGCTCGCGGCCTGCCGAAGGGGCGATCACCCATGGACTACCGGACACTGGGCCGCACGGGGCTGGACGTGAGCCTGCTCTCGATGGGCGGGCTGTTCGTCTCCAAGATCAGCGGCGGCGACCGGCAGCGGGCCTCCAGCGCAGTGCGACGCGCGCTCGCGCTGGGGGTCAACTTCATCGATACGGCGCCGGGCTACCTCGACAGCGAGGAAGTCCTCGGCGAGGCACTCGAGGGGGTGACGGAGCCGTACATCATCTCCACCAAGCTTGGCGGCAAGCCCAGCCCGTTTGACCCCCGCAACCTGGATCATCTGAAGTTCTCGTTCGCGGAGAGCCTGCGCTTGCTCAAGCGCGAGCGCGTCGACATGCTGATGATCCACGAGCCGGACCGCCCGCAGGAGTATGACTGGTGGACGAACTGGGAGGACTTCACCGGGCCGGCCACCGAGTTCCTCGCCGAGCTGAAGCAGGAGGGGCTGATCCGCTTCACTGGTCTGGGGGGGACGACGCCGTATGTCCTCGCCCGCATCTGCGCCACCGGCCAGTATGATGTCGTGCTGACGGCGTTCAACTACAGCCTCCTGTGGCGCGAGGCGGCCATTTCCGTGATCCCGACGGCGGTGAAGCAGAACATGGGGGTCATCATCGGCTCGCCGCTGCAGCAGGGCTGGCTCGCGCGCCGGTTCGACGAGGAGGTCGAGCGCTGGCCGGCGTGGCTCAGCCCGCAGCGCCGCGAGCAGTTCCAGGCACTGTATGCCCTGCTCGACGAGCTGCAGATGCCGATCACCGACCTGGCGATCCGGTGGGTGATCGCCAACCCCGACATTGACACGACGCTGATGGGTGCCCGCTCGCCGGAGGAGGTGGAGATGAACGTGGCCGCGGTCAACGCTGGCCCGCTCCCGGCGGAGGTGATGGCGAAGCTGGAGACGATCGGGGCGATGGTCCCGTGTCGGCCCTTCGGCGAGCCGTTCGGGTGCGGCTTCGGAGCCTACCGCGGGCCCGGCCGGGCCTAGATTTAGTCAGTGTGCCTTCACCCACGCCGCAATGTCCTCCACCACGGCCGGCGCGACATGCCCGGGGATCATGTACTCGCCCGGCGTGGGCTGACCCTTGCCCGCAATCATCTGGTGGTTCAGGTCGGGGTAGCGGCGGAAGGTCACACTCGGTCGATCCGCCAGGGCGTCCTGCCACCCCTTGTAGTCGTCCATGTTGACCTGGTAGTCGCGCTCCCCCTGCAGGATGAGCATCGGCCGGCCCAGTTCGCGCGCGAGTTTGGGGGGCTCATAGCCCCGCAGATCGAGCCAGTAGCCCCCAGGCACTCCCAGCGGCAGGTCCGCGCGGGGCGTCGCCGGCGACAGGCCGGGGTCCTTGACCCTCTGTACCTGGACCCGTAGCTTCTCGATGGCCGTCCTGTCCTCGGCGGTGATACTCGGCTCGAGGGAGGTCAGGTACTCGACCTGCTGGAGGACGACATCCTCGAAGCGGCGGGTCGTCCCGGCCATCACGATGAGGCCCGCGGCCTGCGGCGCCGCCTGTGCGATACGCGGGATGAGCATTCCCCCCAGGCTGTGGCCCAGCACAAACACCCTCCCGGGGTCGAGGCGGGGAGTCTGGCGCAGCAGGTCGACCGCCGCCACCGCATCCTCGACCGTCTCCTCCTTCGTCGTGATCTGCGCCTCTAGCTGCGCGATCTTCGGCCCGTACTGCAAGGTGCGCTTCTCGTAGCGCAGGACGGCGACCCCGCACGACGCCAGCCCCAGGGCCAGATCGCGGAACGGCTTGTTGGGCCCGTAGGATTCATCCCGATCCTGCGGACCGGAACCGTGAACGAGGACCACGGCCGGGAAGGGGCCGTCGCCCACCGGCACGGTGAGCGTGCCGGGCAAGGCCCACTCGCCGCTGCCGACAGTGACCGGCGTCTCGGTGTACGCGTCCGGCCGGGCGTAGGAGGGGGGGCGGTAGTCCTCTGCAGGCACGAGCGTGAACCCGACAAGCTTCCCCGCGGGGTTGTACATGAACTTGATGCCCGTGAGGGCATGCTCGAACTCACACACGACGACGACGGCCCGGCGACCGGCGGCGGACTCGCTGCGGGCACTGACCTGGCGCTTGCACCGTCCGGCCTGGGCCTCGACGCCCTCCCAGGCTTGTTTCAAGACCTGCTCGGACACCGCACCCAGCAGCGCCGGATCGAAGGCCTTCAGGACATCGGCGAACTGGCCCGCGGCCAGGCAGTCGACGAGTTGGCGGGCCTGGGCCACGCGCTCCGCGTCGGCCGCGATGACCGGGGCCTGGGCATGACCGCACGCGGCGACCGGACCCATGAGCATGGTGAGAGCGATGACGCGACGGAATCCTGGGGACACCACACTCAACTCTCCTTTCCGCACGGCATTGAGGTGCCCATAGTGGGGGAGGGGGTATGGTGTCCCCACAATGGCCTGTTCCTCTGGCTGAGGCTATTCGTGGGAGGCCTCGATGGAACCTTGTCGGATTGGGGGCCGGGAGCAGGAGCAGTGGCACGCCCGGCGAACGTAGAAGAGCGGCTGAGAAGTCGTTCTGAGGCCGCGAAGCCACTCCGGAATGGCTCTGGAGGGCACTCAGCCGGCCGCTACGCCTCGGAGGCCGGCCGGATGTGGCCTTTCCGGCCGGACCCCTAGACCCGGGTGGGGCAGCCCGATCCCCAGGATTGGC
This sequence comes from uncultured Armatimonadia bacterium, assembly GCA_964542355.1. GTDB lineage: Bacteria > Armatimonadota > Zipacnadia > Zipacnadales > JABUFB01 > CAZIWQ01. Next base: position 2,874 of record CAZIWQ010000482.1, on the reverse strand, counting down.
CGTTGCTCCTGCCCAGTTGCCGCATCGTCGCTCGTATATGCCATAGCCGGCGTGTGCCGCGGAGTGCACCGAGAGCCTCGCCGCCCGAGCGCGGCGGCCCGGGCGGCGGCGCCAGTATCGCGAACGGAGGTGCTCAGATGGACCAGAGCGACGCCCTCGCCGCGGGACGAGCGTATGTGGCCCGGGCCCGCCAGAAAGGCAAGTCAGACGAGGACATCACGGACGCTCTCCGGGCAGCGGGCTGGAAAGACAGCGACCTCCAGTGCCTGTGGGATGCTCTCAATGAGGAGGCGCGGGAGAGCCTTATCGGGCTCCTCGCGAACCGCTGCAAGAACGTGAGACTGTGGGATGCTCCCCGTGCGGAGGAGAGGGAGAGTCCGCCGTCGGCCTCCGAGCCTGTCGCGGAAGTCGCGACGCCCGGAGTGCGGTTCCACCTCTCCCCCCGGGAGAGGTCGCCCGAAGGGCGGGTGAGGGCTCTGGTACCCACTGCCACACCCGCCCTCACCCCGGCCCTCTCCCGGTGGGAGAGGGAGTCCTGTGCCGTCGCCTCCGCAGCACCCGGCCGAGAGGCGTGTGCGCGGACTTCCGCGACAGGCTCCTCCGCGCGTGCCGTACGGAAGGTCGGCGAGGAGATCACGGGTCCCGACGGCGGGGTGTATGTCTGGGTGCCGGCGGGGGACTTCATGATGGGCAGTCCGGACGGCGAGGGGAACGACGACGAGCATCCGCAGCATCGGGTGCGGATCAGCCAGGGACTCTGGCTGAGCAAGTGTGAGGTCACCAATGCGCAGTACCGGGCCTTCTGCCAGGCGACGGGGGGGGAGTCCCCGCCGAAGAGCGATCAGGGCGAGCACCACCCGGTAGTGTATGTGAATTGGGAGGACGTGAAGGCCTACTGCGACCACTACGGTCTGCGCCTTCCGACCGAGGCCGAGTGGGAGTATGCGGCGCGCGGGCCGGAGAGGCGGCGGTACCCGTGGGGGAGTGACTGGGACGAGACGAGATGCTGCAACGTGGGCAGCAGGGGGCCAGGTGGGAGGACGTTCCCGGTTGGCAGCTTCCCGCACGGCGCGAGTTGGTGCGGGGCTCTGGACATGGCCGGCAATGTCGAAGAGTGGTGCGCTGACTGGTATGATGCGGGCTACTATGGGCGGTCTCCTGGCACTGATCCCCAGGGCCCACCGCACGGAGAGCCGCGGGTGTCGCGGGGCGGGTCGTGGGGCAGCTGCGAGGTCAGCCTCTACCGCTCCGTGAGCCGCAACTGGAGTCTCCCGGTCGTCAGGTACGACTGCGTCGGTTTCCGCCCGGTGGTGCCGTCCCGGTAGTCTGAGGGGGTGTTGAGGCCGGGGTGTTTCGGTCTTTGGTGTCTTGGGCCTAGGTCTTTGGAGCCGTCTGGTGTGGGGTTCTGCCGTGAGGCGTCGCCGTCCCGATCAGGGACGGCGACGCGCGTGGTGGACAGGGCCCTGGTGCGGGGCTATAATCGGGCCTCGTGGGTGGGGGCTGCCGTTGCGCCGCGACGGCGACCCCGATCTCGGCCGCAAGCGCCTCTTCCTGTGGCTGGTCCTTCACTGTCCCGCTGCGCGGGACGGTCGTTCAGGATGACATTGGCGCGGAGTCGCGGTTCCCCGGATGCCATACTCGACGACAGCGAGCCGGCAGCGTGCTCCACCCCCCACATCACCCGACGCACAGGCAGGCACAGGAGGAAGATACATGGACAAGGTTCGGATGGGAGTCATCGGCGTGTGCGGTCGCGGCGGCATCGCCAACCACTGGCGGGATAGTGAGCGGGCCGAGGTCGTCGCCGGTGCCGACGTCAGCTCCGCCGCCCTCGCGGACTTCCGCTCCCGCATGGGCGACCAGGTGTTCACCACCGATGACTACCGGCGCATGCTCGAGCGCAGCGACGTCGATGCCGTCGCCGTCACCTCGCCGGACTTCATGCACGAGGAGCATGCGGTGGCCGCACTGCAGGCCGGTAAGCACGTATTCTGCGAGAAGCCGTTGGCGATCAGCACCGAGGGTTGCGACCACATCCTGCGCACGTGGAAGCAGTCGGGCAAGCACCTGATGGTCGGCTTCAACATGCGCTACATGAACATCTTCCGCACGATGAAGGAGATCATCGATTCCGGGGCCATCGGGGAGATCAAGGCGGCGTGGGTGCGGCATTTCGTCGGGCACGGCGGGACGTTCTACTATCACGACTGGCATGCCACGCGCCGGGGCAGCAACACGCTCCTGCTGCAGAAGGGCAGCCATGACATCGACATGACCCACTGGCTGTGCGGCAGCTACTCCAGGCGCGTCGCCGCCTTCGGCTCGCTGGACTTCTTCGGGGGCGACAAGCCGAACGACCTGACCTGCCCCGACTGTCCCGACAAGCGCACCTGCTGGGAGTATGACACGACCAGCCGCACCCAGTGCTGCTTCCGCCAGGAGGTCGAGGTCGAGGACAACAACGTCATGATCATGGAGCTCGACAACGGCATCAAGGCCTCGTACCTGCAGTGCCACTTCACTCCGGACTACCACCGCAACTACACGATCATCGGCACCGAGGGGCGGATCGAGAATTCCGAGCCGGAGATGAAGGTGTGGGTGAAGATGCGGCGGGCCCACACGTGGAAGGAGCTGGCCGATCGCGAGTACACGATCCGGCCGGCGGTCGGCGGCCACGGGGGCGCCGACCCCGTGATCTGCGAGGATTTCCTCGACATGGTCCTGTGCGGCAAGCAGCCGCTGGCGACGCCTGAGGCGGGTCGCATGAGTGTGGCGGCCGGCTGTGCCGGTGCCGACTCGATGCGCAATGGCGGCCGGCCGGTCGATGTGGTGCCCATCAACTGGTAGCGGGGCCGGCCGGTGTCATCCTGA
>CAZIWQ010000481.1:0-5745 GCA_964542355.1 uncultured Armatimonadia bacterium | reverse complement strand
CCCGTCTTGCGTGGTGCGCCCGTGTCGCATACGACTTCGGCGCTACGCCAGTAGGACAGGGCGCGCGGTGCTCAGGCCGGTCCGATGTCGCCCGTCTTGCGTGGTGCGCCCGTGTCGCATACGACTTCGGCGCTACGCCAGTAGGACAGGGCGCGCGGTGCTCAGGCCGGTCCGATGTCGCCCGTCTTGCGTGGTGCGCCCGTGTCGCATACGACTTCGGCGCTACGCCAGTAGGTACGAGAGGCGCGGTGCTCAGGCCGGTCCGATGTCGCCCGTCTTGCGCGGTGCGCCCGTGTCGCATACGACTTCGGCGCTACGCCAGTAGTAGGAGGGAAGGGTCATGGCCCGCAGGATACTGACCGCGATGGTGGTGCTGCTGGTGGTGGCGGGGGCGGTGTGTCATGCCGAGGATGACTATGACATCAAGGTCTACCCGTGTGTGCGGACCTCGGCGCCGATTGCTGTCGACGGAGTGCTGGACGAGCCGTCGTGGCGGCAGGCACCGCTGGTCGGCGGGTTCACGTACTACAACAAGCCGGAGCTGGTGGGCGTCCAGACGTTCCTACGGGTCGTGTATGATGCTCGCTACTTGTACTTCGGCGTGACGTGCGACGAGCCGTGCATGAGCAAGCTGACCCCGGTGGCGCAGGCGCGGGACGCCCACGAGGTGTTCCGCGGCGAGACGATCGAGATCTTCGTCGATCCGCGCCATGACCACAGCAACTACTATCAGTTCGCAGCCAATGCGGCGGGCAGTATCTACGATTCGCGCGGGACGGAGCCGACGTGGAGCGCCGCAGCGGTCGCCGCGACGAAGCTGGGGACGGACGGCTGGGTGCTGGAGTTCGCCATCCCCTGGAAGGACCTGGGGGTTGCTCCGGCGCCGGGAATGGTGGTGGGGTTCAACGTGTGTCGTGACCGCGTCCTGGTCGAGGAGCGGGAGTGGAGCAACTGGGCACAGACGAAGGCCAACTTCCACGACCCCGAGCGGTTCGCGCACCTGGTGTTGTCACCGACCGCACAGCAGCTTGGCGCGATGGGGGATCAGTTCCGCATGGGGGGGCGTGCCGGCGCGGTCGTGATCTACAGCAAGCGGGGCTTCTCGCAGACCACCTACCGGGCGCTGGCGAAGCAGTCCATCGGCAAGCTGGAGGCGATGCTGACGGAGCTTGCGCGGGCGCGCGACCAGGAGACCGATGCCGCAACGCGCGCGGAGTTGGACAAGCGGTTGCGGGCCTATCGCGAGGAGATCGGGCCGTTCCAGGCCTCCATCGCGGGCCGGACGCCGCTGGATGCGGCGCAGTGGACCCGGACCGACCTGCGCATTCACCGACTCATGCGGGAGCTGGAGACGGCGATCTGGTCGGCTCGCCTCTCGGCACTGCTGAACGGCATCTGACGGGGGCGCGCTTCTGGCCCGACCTCATTGCGAAGGAGTGGTACCGTGTCTGACCGGTGGCAATGCATGGCGTGTGGGTTTGTGGTCAAGGGCGCTGCGCCGCCCGCCCGCTGTCCCAGTTGCGGGGCGCCCTTCACCGCCTTCGTGCGTCAGGAGCTCGATCCGCGGGCGCGTCTGCGACAGACCACGATCGTGGAGCCGGCGCCGCCCGGCCGGCGCTATGTGATCATCGGCAACAGCGCCGCCGGGCGCTCGGCGGCGCGGGCCATCCAGGCGCTCGATCCCGCGGGTAGCCTCACGGTCATCTCCGAAGAGAGCGCTCCGCTCTATTACCGCCCCCTGCTCCCGGACTTCATCGGGGGGATGAAGCGCGAGGACTTCCTGGCGGTAGGGAGCACGTTCAGCGACGAGGGGCTGGAGCTGATCGTGGGCGACGGGGCCGCGCACCTCGACGTCGCGGCACACCGGGTGGTGTGTGTGAGCGGCCGGACAGTGCCCTACGACCGGCTGCTGTTGGCGACCGGCTCGGCACCGGTGCAGATTCCCTGGCCGGGCTCTGCAGCCGAGGGGATCGCCTACTTCCGCACGTTTGCCGACGCCGAGCGCATTGCGGCACTGGCCGCGCAGGCAACACACGCGGTGGTGGTCGGCGGCGGGCTGCTCGGGCTGGAGTTCGTGCGGGCCTTCCTCGCCCGCGGGGTCACGCTCACCCAGATTGTGCGCGAGGCGTACGTGGGCTTCCCGGCGCTGGACGCGGCGGGGGGGCCACTGGTGGCGGAGGCGCTGGCCGAGCTGGGGGTTGTGGTGATGGCCGGCCGGCAGGTCGCCGGCTTCGAGAGCGAGGGCGGGCGGGTGTGTGCTGTGCTGACCGAGGCGGGTGAGCGGGTCGCGTGTGACCTCGTCGGGATCGCCATCGGTGCCCGACCGCGCGTGGAGCTGGCACAGGAGGTTGGCGCGGCCGTCGACCGCGGCGTCCTCGTCGACCGCCGGTTCCGCACGAGTGTGGAAGGGATCTACGCCGCGGGCGATGTGGCCCAGGCCTACGATCGGGTCCGGCGCGAGCCACGCGTGAACACCTCCTGGCGCAACTCGCAAGAGCAGGGGGAGCTGGCCGGGATCGCCATGGCCGGCGGCGCCGGCGAGTACGCCGGCGCCGTTGCCGTCAACTACCAGCTTGCCGCCGGGCTGCCATTCTTCGCCCTGGGCATCGCCAATCCCGAGGACCCCGCCGACTACCAGATCGAGGCGCGTGTCGACGAGCAGGCGCGCACCTACCGCAAGACCGTTACGCGCGACGGTGTGCTGGTGGGGGCCTGTCTGATCGGTGACCTGGGTCTTGCCAGTGAGCTGGAGCAGAGAGTACGCGAGGCTGCGACGCCGGCCGCACCGGCTGCTGTGAGCCCGGCGGTGGCGCCGACGCCGACCGCCGGCGACGCACGTCCGGACAACGAACCGGCCCCTCGGCGCGAGCGGGCCCCCGAGGAGAGGGACATGAGCATGCACGAGATGACCCGGGACAACTTGCAGGCCGCCTTCGCCGGCGAGAGCCAGGCGCACGTGAAGTACCTCAGCTTCGCGCAGAAGGCGACCAAGGAGGGCAAGGAGAACGTGGCGCGGCTGTTCCGCGCGGCCTCCTACGCCGAGCAGATGCATGCGACGCGGCATCTGGCGGTTCTCCGCGGGGTTGCGGGCACCGGCGACAATCTGGTTGCGGCGATGGCCGGCGAAAGCCACGAGGTCGAGGAGATGTACCCCGCCTTCCTCGCGGTCGCTGTCGAGCAGGACGAGGCCAAGGCCCAGGAGAGCCTCAACTATGCCTTCCAGGCGGAGAAGGTGCACCTGGGGATGTACGAGCGGGCCCGCACGGCGGTGGAGGCCGGCGGCGACGCTGCCATCGACGAGCTGTGGGTGTGCTCGTACTGCGGCTTCACGATGGAGGGCCAGCCGCCCGACACGTGCCCGCTGTGCAACACGCCCAAGAATGAGTTCGTGAAGTTCTAGCGGCCGAGGAGCCGGCCTGAGGCCGCGACGCTGCGCCCCGAGGGCCGCAGAGGGCACTCACAGCCATCTCGCCTGGAGACCCGGCCGGCAGTGGCCTTGCCGGCCGGGTTTCTGGGGCGCCTCATTGCGTGTATGTCATCACGCGGGTGGCCTCGGCGACGGAAGTGATCCCCTCCGTGCACTTACGTGCCAGGTCGTGGCGCAGCGGGCGCATGCGCGCATAGGCCAGCGCCTCCACTGCCGACAGCTCCGCGTCACTGGTGATGAGCCGCTTGAGCTCCTCGTCGAGCACCAGGATCTCGTACACGCCGGTCCGGCCGCGATAGCCGGTGTGGCGGCACTCGTCACACCCCACCGGGACCCACACGGAAGCGGGGACCTCCAGGCTGCCTGCCTGCTCGAACCACGCGCGATCGTCCGCACCGGTCTCCTGCTCGCGGCGGCAGGCCTTGCACAGGCAGCGCGTGAGCCGCTGCGCCGTGATCGCCAGCAGAGAGTCGGCGATCAGGAAGCGCTCGACTCCGATGTCTGTCAGGCGGCGCAGGCCGCAGACGGCATCCCGCGTGTGGAGTGTGGAGAGTGCGAGGTGGCCGGTGAGGGCCGCCTGCACGGTCAACTCCGCGGTCTCCAGATCGCGGATCTCCCCGCAGAGGATGACATCGGGGTCCTGGCGGAGGAGCGAGCGCATGGCGCGCGAGAACGTGAGGCCCTGGCGCGCGTCCACGCTCACCTGCGACAGCCCGTCAATCAGGAATTCCACCGGATCCTCGACCGTCATGATGTTGATACCGGGAGTGTTGAGGTGGTTGAGCAGCGCGTACAGGAAGGTCGTCTTCCCGCTGCCGGTCGGGCCGGTAACCATGATGAGGCCGTGAGGTCGGTGCAAGAGCGGCTCCAGCAGGCTGCGGTCCTCCGGCTGGAGGCCCATCCGGTCGAGCGAGATGCTCATCTGGGAGCGATCCAGCACCCGGAACACCGCCCGCTCACCGGTGGCGGTGGGCACCACCGATACCCGCAGGTCAAGCTGGCGCCCGCTCCATTCCAGCAGGATGCGGCCATCCTGGGGGGCTCGTTTCTCGGTCACGTTCATATCGGCGAGCAGCTTGATGCGGGTCATGAGCGCCTCGTGTACCGAGGCAGGTAGCTTCTTCGCCTCGTGCAGCACGCCGTCGATGCGGTAGCGTACGCGGGTCCCCTCCGGCGTGGGTTCGAGATGAATGTCGCTGGCTCGGCTCTGCAGGCCCTCCTGGATCAGCTCGTCGAGGGTGGCCCACACCGGCGGCTGATCGGCGGCCTCGACCAGGCCGAGCACCTTGCGCGCTCCCTCCAGCTCGCCCGCGCAGTGCACACACTGCTGGATGTGCTCCTCAAACTGGGCCCGGCGGTCCTCGTCCAACTCGCCCTTCACGTAGGCCAGCATGATCTCACGGCAGCTCTCACATTTCATGGGGGACAGCCTCCTCGTCGTGTTCCAGCATCGATCTCAGACGGCGCACAGCGTGGAACATGCGTGACTTGACGGTTCCGACCGGTATCTCCATGATCTGGGCAACCTGCTCGTAGTCGAGCCCCTCCAGGTGACCGAGGATGAACACCATCCGCAGACTCTCGGGGAGTCTGGCGACGGCGAAGCGTGCGCGCTGCACCTCCCAGTTGCGCAGCGCTGTCGTCTCGGCAGCCTCCGCGGAGTTGATCATCGACTGGAGGACCTTGCGTGCGGTCGGTCCAAGCTGCTCCTCGAGCGGGATGGTCCGCGGCCGCGAGGTCGCGGCACGGACCCGGTTGAGCCACCAGTTACGCGCAATCACATACAGATAATTGAGCAGGCAGCCGTTGCCGGCGTAGCTGTGCCGCGCCAGCCACAGGCGCAGGAAGGTCTCCTGCGCCCCATCGCGGCACTCCTCCTCGTCCCAGCACAGGCGAAAGAGGAAGCGCTCGATGCGGGGCTTGTGGCGCGCCACGAGCTCGGCGAAGGCATCGGCGTCGCCCGCGCGGGACCGTGCCATCAGCTCGCCGTCGCTCACCTGTGGTGTGTATCGCATGGGGGTCTGGTGCTACTCCGGCCGGTCGAGCCCGACGTCCGCCCCGTGCGGCGGGTGCGATGGTGCCAGCAGGGCACGTTGCGCGCATGCGGCACTCGATTCCGGTGCTACACCCGTAGGCGCCTACTGCCATTAACACGCGTCCGGCGTGAGGGTTCACGGGAAACGACGACAAGAACGCGCCGAGCCCCTTCCGGGAGGGAAGGGGCTCAGGGAGGTGGGGCATAGGCGTCAGGGTAGGGGTCCGGCTGGCCACCATGGCAGGCGCATACGTCGCGGTTCCCGCTCTGCGGGATCCGGCCC
>CAZIWQ010000480.1:0-5750 GCA_964542355.1 uncultured Armatimonadia bacterium | reverse complement strand
GCCGTCCTCGGTGGCGGCCCGGACCTCCAGCGTCCCGATGTTCATGGCCTTCACGTGACCATCGATGAAGGCGACGTCGGCGGTCTCATTGTGGCGGTACTGCACCTGCCGCTGGTTCGGATAGACGGTGTGCGGCTGCGGGACGAGGCGGAAGTTGATGCCATCGCCGAGCATGACGGTCTCCGCGGGCTTCGCAATCTTGCCGAGGGCGGTGCCGCTACCCTCCAGGAAGACGTTGTAGCCGTAGCTGATGGACTCGCCCATCCAGGTCCCGTCCCAGCGGATGTTGGCGGAGGGGCAGTCGAAGATCTGCGAGTTCTTCACGTACGGGGTGATTTCCTGGGCCCAACTGGTGTTCGGGTTCTGGTAGTAGGTGCTGGGGATCGTCTCATCGTAGTCCTGTGCGTACATCAGGACACCCAGGGCCATCTGCTTGCAGTTCGACTGGCAACTCGACTGTCTGGCCTTCTCGCGGGCCCTGGCGAAGACCGGGAAGAGGATGGCAGCCAGGATCGCGATGATCGCGATGACGACGAGCAGTTCAATCAGTGTGAAACCTCGAGACCTGTGGGACATGTGCGGCTCCTTTCGATGACCGAGCGGTTGCCATCAAGAGTCGCAGGCCGCGGCAGACGCAAGACAGACAGATGATGTCCGTCAACCGCGAGCCCCAACTCGAATGGTCGTCACCAATGCCGGATACCTGCCGGGGGAGAACTCAGCACCAGAGGGGCTCGCGATCCGCAACGGGGGGGGCAACCTGATGATCCAGTGCCGCTTGCGTGAGGCGCCCGCGGGCCGCGTACGGTGATGTCGTCTCGCAGGATATGCAGAGGCTGCAGGCCCGCCCCCACCGGAAGTCCCGTGGCGGGATCGTCTGCAGCAAGTGCTTACCCATGGACGCTCGGCGCCGGGTTTGGTTCGATCCACTTTCCTGACGCCTGGAGGGGGGCCGGACGTGGCCTCTACGGCCGGGGCTCCAGCCGCACGGCGTACACCTCGCCGGTCGGTGCGATGGGCACAACCACCGTCTCGCCCTGCCGGGCGGCAGGGACTGCCTGTTCGCCACCATCGAGCTGCAGCAGGCGCGCCACGGGGACGTCACCGGGCCACGGCAGGGCGCGCGGGGTGATGCGCAGCTCCCACGCTGCGCGCTGCTCGCGCCGGTCGGCGACGGCCACCACGACGCCCGGCGGGTTCTCGCGCACGAAGACCCGGGCGACCACCTGCTCGGGCATGCCGGCCAGCCCTCGCTCGGCCATGCCGCGGCCACCGTAGACGACGTCGCGCACCCGCTGGCGCAGGGCGATGAGCTTGCGCATGTGCCCACCGCAGCTCGCGGCCTTGTGCAGGGGATGCAGTCCGCGCGTGTCGATGCGCTCTCCGGGCGCGCAGACGAGGTTCATGGCATCCTCCTGGCGCGGGGTCTTGAGGTCGGGCCAGATGCTCGCAATCCCCTTCCAGGTGTTGCAGGTGCCGGAGAACACCGGGTAGACGTCGCCGAAGCTGTAGGTGAAGATCTCGGGGTGCGACCACGTGCCCGACCCGAACGAGAACTCGGTCCCCAGGCACCAGTTGGTGTAGGGCATGAAGGCGGCACAGGCGACGCCCTCGTACAGGATCGGGCCATCGAAGTCCTGCCGGATGCGTTTCAGGAGATCGATCTGTCCGGCCCCCAGGCTGCGAGGATGCTTCTGATGCAGCGCGTAGGACGCCGGGCCCAGCCCATATCCGTGGATCGGGAAGCTATCCAGATACCAGATATCGGCCCCGTACTGCCGGTGCCACCGGCTGATCCAGCCGGCCAGGTAGTCCTGCCACCAGGTGGAACAGGGGTCCATCGCCCAGTACCCGTCCGGGTACCCGGAGCGGCTGTGCCCGGCCGCGCCACCATGCCCATAGGCCCCCCCCGGACCGACGAACACATGATGCTCCGCCTCATCGTAGAAGCGCGGCCGCGGCGGCATGTTCGCGGGCTGGTACTTGTCGATGGTCTCCCGCAGCAGCTCATTGCCCTCGACCGCGCCGTCAAAGCAGATGGCGTTGCTGTAGAAGCCGATCTTGCCGCCCTTCGCGTGAAGCTCGCGGATGCCCGCCTGCAGATCGGCCTCCGTGCCGAGGTCAGGGTTGGGGTAGAAGTAGGAGTAGTAGGCCCCGCCCAGGATCATCTGTGACCATAGTTGCAGGTAGAACAGTCCGTAGTAGCGGGCGGTCTCCAGCATGCCCGGCAGGTCGCGGAACTGGTAGCTGGGTCCCCCCGCGCCGGTCCAGCCATCGCACTCTGCCAGCCACTGTGGCTGCTTACGCGGGGGCGTGTGCTGCAGCGCCCACGCGCGGAAGCGGTCAGCGGCCCAGTGCCAGGCCCCCGGATGCAGCCCGACCTCCACAACCGGTGACTGCCACACCTCCCCCGGCTCCAGCAGCGCCCACCAACGGTCACCGAGACTCAGCAACCCATCGCTCGCACCACTGACGATCTCCAGTTGGCAGCTCCCATCAGACTGTGGCCCGAGGTAGAGGCCGCCCGCCGGATCGGAGAGGTCCTGCCAGGGAACGCAGGCACGGCCGGGGTACTCGACCGTCCGCTCGCGCGGCAAGCTGGCGGCCGGGTTCGCCAGCACTTGCCCCTGAATGAGCCCGTTCGCGAACTGATCGTCCGCAGCATCCGTCCCGATGCGCAGCCCCGAGAGCTGCGGAAACGTGACTCGCGGGATGCGCACGGCCGCGGAGGGGCGCAGGGGGCGCGGGTTCTCGACTCTGAGGCGCAGCGCGGCCGTGCCAGCGTCATCCGGCAGCTCGGCCGTGAGCGTGGCTCGGATCCCCGGGGGGAACAGGTACTCGGCCGTCAAGCGTTGCCCCGCCTCGGTCCGCTCGACACCGATGCGCTGCAGGGCTTCCTCGCCGGCCTCCACCGTAGCGACGTCGGTGGGCTGGTAGAAGCGGGCGTGGTCGGCGAAGCGGACGGTCTCGATGCTCGCGAGGGGCAGCGGCTGCGTTCCGGCGCGCGCAGCCAGGCCCGTGTCGGGGGCTGCGATCCCGCCGATCGCTCCGCTGGCCCCGTCGAACACGATCGCCAGGTGGTCGTTGCGCAGTGCAATGCGCTCCTGCGCGACACGCCGGGCCCGTGTGACCATCTCAGTGACCGGCGCCCCCGCCGCGTCCAGCGCGGTGGCTGTCACCCGGTAGCTGGCGGCAGGTACCCCGGCCATGGGCAGGCGCACCTGCGCCGACCCGCCGGCGATGGCGGCACGCGCCGTCTTGAGCGCCGGCCCCCCGGCCTCGGGGGCAACCTCAACCTGCACTGCCTGGCCCGGGAGCTCCTCCGGCAGCGTCACTGTCACCTGCCACGCGTCCTCCTGCGCATCGCGCGTCAGGGTGATCTGTCCGCGCCCCGCCAGGCGGCGGATACGAGCTTCACTGAGCGGGTAGGCGTAGACGCGGACGTCGTCGAGCAGCGTCTCCGCGCCGGCGTGAGGCAGGTGCCAGCCATTGTCACCGAGGGCGAAGGTCTCGGCCAGGGTCTCGGCCACGCGGGGGCTGGGCGCGCGGGCGACGAGCTCGCCATCCACGTAGATGCTCATCGAGGCGGCGCACCACGTGCCGGCCAGGTGGTGCCATTCACCGGGCTTCCAGCCCAGCTTCTCCGCGGTTGCCATGCCCACTTGCTTGCCCTCATCGGCGTAGCGCAAGAGCAGCCAACCACTCTGGTAGTACTTGTAGAGGACCAGCCACCCCGTCGTCCCGTCGTTGCTGCCGGACTCGAAGAAAGAGTGGAAGTTGCCGTCCTCGGGGGTCCAGTTCACCGGCTTGATCCACAGGCTGACGGTGCCGGAGGGAGGCAACACATTGCCCTCGGTACGGTACCGGATCAACGGCTTCTCCGGCCCACACACGAGGGCCTGGCCGAGCTTACCCGGGGCGAAAGCGGCCTGGGGTGTCGTGACCGGCTTGCCGGCGCCACCGAGGCTGTAGGCGTCCAGGGTCCCGTCGAAGGTCACGTGGAACAACAGTCCCTGATCGGCGTGGGTGCCGATCAGGCAGACCAAGAGGAGCGCAATCACGAGCAGGCGAGCCATGGGTATCCCTCCGGGCAGGTGTTGCGGGACCAGCCATTCTCGATGGCGGCTCGGGCGTACCACGCCCGTTCGGCGGGGTCCTTGACCCGGTCAATCAGGCGCACGTTATGGCCCCAGGGCAATTGGGCAACAACCTGTTGCACAAATCGTTCCTCCGGCCAGGCTTCGGCGAAGGCACGCGTGTACTTGAGATTGCGAGGCGAGAAGCCCTTCATCTCAGGGAACTCTCGGCGCAGGTCCTTAGCCAGCCTGTCGATCACCCTGGCCCCCCAGCCCTGCTGCTCCTGTCGAGCGAGGATGTCCCGGCCAAGCCAACCCGGGAATTGGCGCTATTCCCCGTGTCGGACTTCCTCTATCTGGGGAAGGGGGGACGCCAGAACCGCAGAGGAACCCGGCATAGTGCTCGGCGACCCATGCATCTGTTGGTGCGCAGTGCCCTCCCATAGCCCTGACGGGATTGCGGTCGTAGCCCCGACAGGGGATCTGGCGAAGGTTGGCAGACCCGCTTCCACCGGCTTCCGAGCCTGTCGCACAAGTCGTGTTGGCGCGGCTTCCAGCCGCGCCCGTACCGCATGCTCAGTGGCCCCTTGTAGGAGCGGCTTCCAGCCGCGATGGGTGCGGTGACGCACGCAGGGCCAGTGGTGGCGCACTGGGAGCGGCCTGACGCGGCTGCGACGGTGTTGTCTCTTCCCATGGGAGGTCGCGGCTGGAAGCCGCTCCTACAGGATGCCGTTCGGTGCGGACACCGGCGCGGCTGGAAGCCGCGCCAACACCCATGGAGGCGACGAGCAGGCGTGCTCGACTTCCGCGACAGGCTCTTCCGCCGGTGGTCCCGCAGGGAGGGACGGCCGCCTTCCGGGCTACAACGACCGCGCCCATGCGCTCAGCACCGCCCGATCCGTGCGATGGGTCAGACGCGTCGAATCATGCTTGACGAGGCACTGGAGGCTCATTCTGCTCCGTCAACACGGCGTGGACGCCGATTCCGCCTTCCGCTATTGCTGCTCCTGTGCTGACCTTCTGACCCGAGCCACCAGTCGCTGGAGGTCTTCGCCCACCTGCCACGACCGGACTCGCTTGTCCCCGCTTGCAGGGAGGATGAACCCCTCGCCATGCCATTCCTGGAGCCATTCCCTTGCGGTGCGGGTTGATACCATGAACCAGTCGGCGATGTCACCGGGGGTGAAGGTCGGGACCTCTTCCCCCTCGGCCTCCGCAAGTACGAGACGACTCAGCACCTGCTGCTGGCGGCGGGTCAGCTCCTCCCAGGGGGCCGCGGGCCGCGGGATGGCCGCATGCAACTGCAATGCACGATCCCTGACCCGTCTGCCGGCGGCGGACATGGTCTCCAGGAAGTAGGCCAGCCAGGGCGTCAGGTCCGGGTCATTGCGCCCGTCGTAGTAGTCTACGGGAAGCCCCATCTGCAGGCTGTCGTAGTAACGCGGCAGGTCCCGGTAGTACTCCTCCTCCATGGACAGGAAGCCCCTCATGCGATAGGCGCTGAACCAGAGCTCAGCGGTGGCAAGGGCACGGGCCATGCGGCCATTGCCATCGGGGAAGGGGTGGATGGTCACGAACTGGTAGGCGAGGACGCCCGCTCGCACCGGGCCCGGGAGCACTCGGGCCTCGGCTGAGTTGCGCCACGCCACGAGAGCCTCCATCAGTGACGGGACA
>CAZIWQ010000479.1:0-5755 GCA_964542355.1 uncultured Armatimonadia bacterium | reverse complement strand
TGTCATCCTGAGCCAGGACCGCGCAGCGGTCCGCCAGCGAAGGATCAGCATCAGGCGAAGGTGCCTATTGGCGGAATGTGATCCTTCGTCGCTGCGGCTTCTCCGAAGCCGCAGGCGCTCCTCAGGATGACGGTGACCTGCAGGCGCGATTCGCGCGTGCACCGGCGGAACGGCCAACAAACAGCGCCGTCGTCCCGGTCGGCGAGTTGTGTCGGGCGAGACGTTCGCCCGCCGGCGCGCCAGAGCGACGGCAGGACAACGGCAGTACTGCTACCTGGCTTCTTCCTCTTGCCGCAGAGGAAGCGTGCGCTCGATCTGGACTCGGTTCCAGGCCTCGGCGACATCGCCGGGCTGCCAGCCGCGCCAACTGCGCGTCGACAGGCCGCATTCATTGGGCTCATCCAGCGAGCGGACATCACGGTCGAAGTGTCGGAGCGACTCGAGCGGCCCGCGGTAGACCTCGTCACCATTGCGGATGACCCTCAGCTCGGCGCCGCGTTCGAGCCGGCCCTGGGTGATCTTGCAGCCGGCGATGACGCCGATGCGCGAGATGCGGAACAACTGGAGCACCTCGGCCTTGCCCAGCAGGATCTCCTCATACACCGGCGCCAACAGCCCGAGCAGGGCGTGCTCGACGTCCTCGAGACACTCGTAGATCACGTCGTAGGTGCGGATCTCAACGCCTTCGTTGTCCGCGGCCTGGCGGATCTGCGCATCGGCCTTGCAGTGGAAGCCGATCACGATGGCCTCCGAGGCCTTGGCAAGCATGATGTCGGACTCGCTGATGTCGCCGACACCGGTGCTGATGACATTGACGTCGAGCTCGTCGAGGCGGCGGTCGAGCTGCATGAGCTTGGCTTCCAGCGCCTGGACCGAGCCCCACACGTCGCCCTTGATAACCAGGTTGAGCGAGGCCTTGCCGGTGCCGGTGGCCTCCTGGAAGAGGTCGCGCAGGGCCACGCCACCCACGCCGGCGAGGTCGGCGCCGCGGGTGGCGTCGCCGTGCTCCTTGGCGAGCGCCCGCGCCACCTTCGGGCTCTTGACGCTCGTCATGATCTCACCGGCATCGGGCAGCCCGGTGAGGCCGATGACCTCGACGGGCGAGCCGGGGCCCATCTCCTTGAGCGAGTGGCCCTGCCAGTCGCGCAGCTTCCGCACGCGCCCAAACGCCGCGCCGCAGACGACGGAATCACCGAGGTGGATGGTGCCGTTGCGCACCAACACCGTGCACATCGTGCCCTGGCTGATGTCGATGCTGCTCTCGATCACGATGCCGGTGAAGTCGGTATTGGGGTCGGCCCACAGCTCGCGGACCTCGGCGACCAGCATGATCATCTCGAGCAGGTCATCGATGCCCTCCTTGCGCAGCGCCGACAGCGGCACCACGATCGTGTCGCCGCCCCAGTCCTCAGGTACCAGCTCATACGACAGCAGTTGCTGCTTCACCATGTCGGGGCTGGCATCGGGCAAGTCCATCTTGTTGACGGCCACGATGATCGGCACGCCGGCCGCCTTGACATGCTTGATCGCTTCCACGGTCTGGGGCATGATGCCCTCGTTGGCCGCCACCACGAGCACCGCGACGTCGGTGACCATGGCGCCGCGTGCGCGCATCGCCGTGAACGCCTCGTGACCGGGGGTGTCGATGAAGACGATCTGCCGGTCGCCGTAGGCCACTTGGGAGGCGCCGATATGCTGGGTGATGCCGCCGGACTCGCCGGAGGTGACGTTGGTCTCACGGATGGCATCTAGCAGCGAGGTCTTCCCGTGGTCCACGTGTCCCAGGACGGTGACGACGGGGGGCACGACGATGGCTCCGGCGGGCCGCGGGCCGGTCGGCCGGCGCACGAGCTCGGGCAGAGGCACGACCTCGCCCGCCCTGGCGCGCCGCGCCCGCTCCGTCTCCTCCTGCGCGTCGAGGGCGGCGAGCTGGCGCTCGAGCTCGGCCAACCCGTCCTCCTCCTCGAGGCGGGCCGGACCGCGCCGCCGGAAGTACTTCTCGGTCTCCTTGTCCTCCCGGGTCGCGATCTCGGCTTCCTTGGCCGGCGTGTCCGGAGCGACCTCGACGGTCTCGGCCTCCGGTGCCGCCGCGGTCGTCGCCGCCGCCGTCGCAGCCACAACGGCTGCAGGCTCGGGTTCGGCGGCCTTCGCGACGGCCGCCGCCTCCGCAGCCTCGCGGGCTGTCTTCGCCTGTTCGGCGAGCAGCTCCTGGGCAGCCTTCGCCGTCTCCTCGTCGATGGCCGTTGCCGGGGTCACATTGTGGACCCCCAGCTCCGCCAGCGCGGCCACGAGGGCCTGGCTCCGAAGACCGAGTTGCTTGGCAAGTGAAAAGACGCGGACCTTTGCCAAAGTGGGACACCTCCGCGGGAGAACCCGCCTTGCGTGCGGGCCCTGAGACGGCCCGCGCATCCAATACTGGTAGTACAACCATTGTCCGTACGGCTGCATGGTGGGTCGCCGTCACCCCCCCGCGTGCGGCGACACGCCCGGGCGGCTACACGATCGCGTCATCGGGCGCGACTGCCTCGGCGGCCTCCTCCGGCGCAGTCACGGCCGGCTCGCCACCCTCCGCCACCGGGATCAGAATCCCGCCGGCCTCCAGCTCCTCCAACGTCCCCTCGCCGCCGAGCAGCAGGTCGCGCACCATCATCGCCTGCGCCGCCGTGATACTGCTGGCATGGCTGGTGACCTCCACGCCCTCTTCCTGGAGGATCTCGACGAGGTCTTTGCTCTCGACCTCGAGTTGCCGCGCCAGCTCGTAGATCCGGATCCGCTCCGGCATCGCCGGCACCACGGCCACGGGCGCCGTCACCGCGGCCACCGGCGCCGTTGTGACGATCGGCTCCGGCCGCTCCGCCCACTGCGTCTCGCTGCGGATGTCGATGCGCCAGCCCGTGAGCTGGGCGGCCAGGCGCACATTCTGGCCGCGCCGGCCGATCGCCAGCGAGAGCTGGTTGTCGGGAGCGATCACAATCGCCGAGCGCTCCGGCACATTGGCCAGCACCTGGCTCACCTTCGCCGGCGAGAGGGCACTGCGCAGGTAGTCCTCGATGCTCTCGTTGTAGCGCACAATGTCGATCTTCTCGCCGCGGAGCTCATCGACGATCGCCTGCACGCGGGCGCCGCGGTGACCAACACAGGCACCCACCGGGTCGACCTGCGCGTCGCGCGACAGCACCGCCACCTTCGAGCGGGCCCCGGGCTCGCGCGCCACCGAGCGGATCTGCACGATCCCGTCGTAGACCTCGGGGACCTCCAGCTCGAACAAGCGGAGCACCAGGTTGGGATGGGTGCGTGAGACGACGATCTGGGGGTTCTTCGTCGTCTTGCGCACGTCGAGGATGTAGACCTTGATGCGATCGTTGAAGCGGTACGGCTCGCCCGGGATCTGTTCGTGGGCGGGCAGGAGTGCCTCCACGCGTCCGAGCGCGATGAACACGCTGCGCGCATCCTTGCGTTGCACCTCGCCGGTCACAACCTCGCCGACGCGATGGCTAAACTCGTCGTAGACGATCTCGCGCTCGGCCTCGCGGATCCGCTGCATGACCACCTGCTTGGCGGTCTGGGCCGCGATGCGTCCGAAGTCGCTGGCGTCGATCTCGCGCTCTTCGTACTCGACTTCTGTCTCGGGCAGGATGATGCTGGTCGTCAGCTCGGAGCCGGTGGCGGCCAGTGCCTGCGCGCCCGCCTCCTCCGCCGTCGGCGCCACGCCCTCCGCGTCTGCGGGGGTCTCGCCCTCGGGCAGGATCGGCCGCCGGGCAAACATGCGCACGAGGCCCCGCTCCTGGTCGATCTCGAGGCGGATCTCCTCGCTGACCCCATAGTGCTTGCGGTACGCGGACTGCATGGCGGCCTCAACTGTCTGGATCAGTGAGGCCATGGGAATGCCTTTGGCCTTCTGAAGCTGCTCCAGCGCGTCCAGGAACTCCCCATTCATCGTGTTCAGTCAGCTCCCTACCATGCGGCTAATCTAGGGGCCCGGCCGAAACGGCCACATCCGGCCGGCCCCCGAGGCGTAGCGGCCGGCTGAGTGCCCTCCAGAGCCATTCTGGCGTGGCTTCGCGGCCTCAGAACGGCTTCTCGGCCGCTCTGCCAGGCGTCGCCGCGAGCCGGGCGATGGCGAGCGCACACGCCGGTATCTACGTGCCGGGCTTGACCGCGTTCTCCTGATCCCAGTCGTACTGGAGATTGGCGGCCTCGATGTCTGCCAACGGGACGCCCAACTCCTCGTCCCCGACCGCCAGTCGCACGACCCCGTCCTGTACTCCAAGCAGCTTCCCGTGGCGCGTCCGCGCCCGCTCACCCGGTCCTCCCGCGCGGAGGGTGATGCGCTCCCCCACGAACCGCTCGAAGTCAGCGTCCTTCGTCAGCGGCCGATTCACCCCCGGCGAGGATACCATCAGGGTGTAGTGTCCGGCGATCGGGTCGAGCGCATCTAGCAGCACCGAGAGCCGGGCGGCGATGAGCTGGCAGTCCGCCACCGTGACCCCACCGGGCTTGTCCATCAGAACGGTCAGTGTCTGGCTGCCAACCCGTCCTCCCAGCCGCAACTGCACCAGCTCGTAGCCGTACGAATCGAGCGTCAGTTCGACCTCGCCCTGGACCCTCGCGATCACCGGATCGGCCTTCTGTTTCATCCGCGTGCGGAAACCTTGCGCCCCAAACAATAGGGAGTGGGTGACACTCACCCACTCCCAGGAATCGGCATCCTGAGACTGTCACAACAACGACAGGATCATTATAGCTACATACCAGGCCCAGCGCAACCCCCCTTTTCCGCCCCCGGCACGCTGCCACAGGGGTCCTGTGGGCACCTGGCAGGGCGGCCGCAAAGCCGTTCTGAGGCCGCAAAGCCACGCCGGAGTGGCCCTGGAGGGCACTCAGCCGGCCGCGACGCCGCGCTCCGACGAGCCTGGTGCGAGCGCCGGGCCGCCTGCGACACCAGGCAGGAGTGCGCACCTGCCTCCGCGAACCTCTCTCCTCGCGGGTGGGGCTCGCCGCAGCCGAGGCCAGCCCCTTCCGCGCCACCACACCACAGGAGGCCATCTGCCATGTCGCGCGTGAACGTCCCCTTCGACGAGCACTTCTCGCGGCTGTGCCGCGCGCTGCGAAGCGGCGGCGCGCTGCTGGTGTCCCTTGATGAGAACCACCGCCCCAACGCCATGACCATCGGGTGGGCACAGCTCGGGATCATCTGGGGCAAGTGGATCTGCACGGTGCTGGTGAGGCCCTCACGCTATACCTGGGCCTGCTGCAATGCCACGGGTGACTTCACGGTCAACGTGCCCTATCCGGCACAGGCCGAGGCGGTACTGCACTGCGGGACGCACTCCGGCCGCGACACCGACAAGTTCGCGCAGTGTGGGTTCACACCCTCGCCCGCCCACTCACCCACCGTCGCCTCGCCCTATATCGCCCAGTGCGGCCTGGCCCTGGAGTGCACGGTCGTACACACCAACGAGGTACTCGCCGAGAACCTCGCCGCCGTCGTCGCCGAATCGTGCTACCCGCACGGTGACTACCATCGCTGCTATGCCGGCGAAGTCCTCGCCGCCCACGCCGACCCCGACTTCGCTATTCGCTTCGATGCCGGCGAGTAGTCGCGCAGTCGCCGCGTAGGTCGAGCGTCCCGACGCCGCTGCTTTCCGCGTCGTTCCGCCTGCCTGTCATCCTAAGCCCAGACCGCTATGCGGTCTTCTGGACCGCGGCGCGGTCTTCGGGCGAAGGATCAGCATCAGCCGAAGGCGCTTGTATG
>CAZIWQ010000478.1:0-5761 GCA_964542355.1 uncultured Armatimonadia bacterium | reverse complement strand
TCACCCCTTCCGGGGTGGTATGGCCACGGCGAACGGCGCGACCGCGCCGCCGCCGGGACACCGTTCTCCTCTCGGCTCCCACCACGAGGCGGACCCATGGTCCCCACGCAGGTCCGGGCCGTAGGCCCTCGGGTAGGGCCGTTGGTCGTCGAGCCCCTGAAAGGGGCGCCATATTATAGCCCCGCCACCCCCGTTGGGGGTGGTGCGGCTACGGCGGCCTTCCTTTACCCAAAGGGTTAACGCTGCTACAATGGGGCAGCCAGATGCAGGTGCGCTTTGCGAACACGAAGCTGGCGAAGATCTGCAATGCGGCAAAGGCGGCTGTTCGGGAGTTCGGCCCGGTCGGCGGCAAACGGCTGATGCAGCGCCTGGAGGACATTGCCTCCGCTCCGAACCTGGCGGTCCTCACGCTGCTGCCCGGGCGTGCGCACCCCATGCGAGGGGGCGCGCGCGCCAACGAGGCCCAATGGACGATGGACCTGCAGCACCCGATGCGCCTGGTCTTCGTCCCCGATCATGATCCTCTGCCACGGCGCGAGGACGGGGGGCTTGACCTGACGCAAGTGACAGCCGTCCGTATCGTGGAGGTGACCGATGCCCATGGTGATCCCTGAGGGGCTGGAGTATCGCCCGGACTACGCGGTGACTCCCGGCGAGACGCTGCGGGAGGTGCTGGCGGACCGGCGCATGACTCAGGCGGAGCTTGCTCGGCGGATGAGCCGGCCGGCAAAGACCATCAACGAAATCCTCAAGGGGAAGGCGGCGCTCACCGCCGAAACCGCGCTGCAGCTTGAGGTGGTGCTCGGGGTTCCCGCCGGGTTCTGGCTGAACCGCGAGGCGCGTTATCGCGAGGCACTGGCCCGGCATGCGCGCTACCATGAGCTCACTGCGGAAGCGGAGCGCGTTGCGGGCTTCCCCTATGCCGCACTGGTCAAGCTGGGGTTCGTCCCGGCGGCGAGACGGCCCGAGGACAAGGTTGCGGGCCTGCGGGCCTTCTTCGGCGTCGACTCACTCGCCAGCCTGGACGGCCTCTATGCGCCCACTCCTTGCGTTGCGCGTCGACGACAGCCCTCTCCTGGTGCCCTGATGGCCTGGCTGCGCATCGGCGAGCTCTGTGGCCAGAAGCTGGAGG
This sequence comes from uncultured Armatimonadia bacterium, assembly GCA_964542355.1. Lineage (GTDB taxonomy): Bacteria > Armatimonadota > Zipacnadia > Zipacnadales > JABUFB01 > CAZIWQ01. The sequence goes on along the minus strand of CAZIWQ010000478.1, from coordinate 4,629 downwards.
TCGCGGCGTTCAGCGCTGCCCGACTGCGCGCACGAGTGGGCGACCTGCGTTCACTGACGCGCCTGGGTCTGTCCGGGGCGAGCGAGCGTCTGGCCGAGGTCATGGCTGAGTGCGGGGTCCGGCTTGTCTCTGTCCCCCACTTGCCTCGAACCTATGCCGACGGCGCCACGCGCTGGACCCGGGGGACGCCCCTGATCCAGCTCACCGTTCGCGGTGACTACGAGGACAGCTTCTGGTTCGCCCTGTTCCACGAGATCGGCCACATCCTGTGCGGCCACAGCCGGCAGGCGATCCTGATCGCCTGGCAGGACCAGCACGACAGGGATGAGACGGAGAGGGAAGCGGACCAGTACGCAAGCGACACGCTCATTCCCCCGCGCGACTATGGGCGCCTCAGTCGGCATCGTCCCCTCTCCGAGGCGGATGTTCACGCCTTCGCGGCACAAGTTGGTGTCTGTCCGGCGATCGTGGTTGGTCGTCTGCAGCATGACGAACTGCTAGCCCCCACTCACCTCGGCCACCTCCGCCGCAAGCTGAGCATCGTCACCGCGGCGGGCTAGCTTGTGCGAGTGTGCCGTCAACGTGCGAAGCACGTCCGGCCCCGCGTCGCGGGGTCTCTCAGCGATAGGCTTCAGCCTATCGTCGCAGCCGCGCCAATCCGTTCCCAGTGCGCCGCGATTGACCCTGCGAGGGTCGCCACACCCATCGCGGCTGGAAGCCGCTCCTACAAGGGCCACTGGACACGTGGTACCGGCGCGGCTGGAAGCCGCGCCAACACGACTTCCGCGACAGGCTCTTCCGCCTGTGCTCCCGCCCTGCGGGACGGCCGCCCCTTGCGGGGGCTACTCAACGTCCCCGCCGGGCAAGCCCGGCGGGGGGGCACATGGCAAGAAGGAGGCGGGGGGCCGTCGAATCCCCGGGCTGAAGCCCGGGGCTGGGTGGCGCGCGGCAACACCGGCTGGCCTGCCGTCCCGCAAGCCGCCCGCGCAGCTCCGACGAACACGCGGGGACGACCCGCGACACCGCGATTGCCTACTCCGACGACCCGGGAGATCACCATGCATCGACCACTGCTCATTCTGGCTGCCCTTCTCGGAGGTCTCACCATGGCCCATGCCGAGCTGAAGCTCCTCGACAGCCCGCTGTGGATCTTCCCCGGCCAACTGGTCCGCATCTGCCTCGAGCAGCCGGCCGGTGCCGGCCCCCTCGAGGTCACCACCCCGCCTGCCCTCAAGCTCTTCGACCGGTGGGACCAGGACAGCCTCCAGCGCTTCTACTTCCGTGCGCAGGACCCCGGCCCGGCGCCGGTGAGCTTCCGCGGCAACGGCGGCACGCTCGAGCTGAAGCTGGAGGTCCTGGCGTGGTCCGCGGTCGGCGAGCCGCGTAAGTACAAGGACATCGTGCTCCCGCGCATCTGGCCGCTGGCAACCCCACAGGTTAGTGACCTCAAGTCACGACGGACCCTCCACGACGCGGCCGCGATGCAGGCCCTGAAGTCGGGCAAGGTCGGCGGCACGGCGCGCCTGTGGCACGACATGGCCGATGACGCCATCTTCAACCTCATCCCCGGCCCCTCGGTCCCGCGCACGTGCCTGATGACCCTCAGCTTCGAGGGCCTCGGGAAGGGCTGCCCCGTGTGCGGGATGGACATCTACCAGGGCCGCAGCGGCTTCTACCCGTGGCTGCTCGACCCCGCGAAGCACCCGTGGAAGGTCGGCTGTCCCGCCTGCAAGAACTGGTTCCCCTCCAACGACTTCGCGAACGGCGACATGCACTCGGGCGACTTCCCCGACGACGGCTTCGGGTGTGAGCCGAAGCAGCCCGTGCTCGACAACACCGGCAAGCCGTGGCGCTTCCCCTTCATCGCCTACTACCACCAGTGGCAGCCGTACATGACCCTGTTCACCCCCGGCCTGACCCAGACGGCCGCCGCCTTCGTGGCGACAGGTGACCCGGTCTATGCCCACAAGTGCGCCGTCGCGCTATTCCGCTTCGCCGAGAGCATGCTGGACCTCGGAGTCAATCTCAATCACCGCAAGATGGCGGTGCGCGACGCGATCTTGCGCGGCCCCGTCGGCGCGCCCCGGGTCCCCGGGCTCGCGGGCAGCTTCCTGTACATCCAGCCCAACTGGGATACCCCGCGCATGGAGGAGGCCGCCCGGGCGTGGGACCTGGTCTTCGATCGGCTTGAGGCGGACACGGAGTTGATCCGGTTCTGCCAGTCGCACAACCATCCGGAGATCAAGACGATCGCCGACTTCCGCCGCTTCGTCGATGCCGGCGTGCTGCGGGTACCGATGCAGGCGTGCCTGGACAATGCCATCTCGCGCAACTTCCCGATGCAGGAGACCACCCTGGCGACCCTGGCCCTGGGGCTGGGCACTCCGCAGACGATGGAGCTGGTAGACTATCTGCTCAACACGACCGGGATCCGCTTTGCCCTGACGAACAGCTTCTACCAGGACGGCAGTGCCTACGAGTCGGAGGGCTACAACCACATCGCGATCCGCGACATGAGCCGCCTGTTCCACCTGCTGGATGCCATCCGTGAGCTCCACCCGGAGTTGTACCAGGGCCCGCGCTTTGTCTCGCTGTTGCAGGACCCGCGCTATCGGCGGATGTATGACTTCTGCCTCGAGTCCAGCCTCATCGGCCGCACGAGCCCATCGTGTGGCGACACCGGGAGCTGCGCCCCGACCACGGTCCTGCCGGAGAAGCAGGGCAGCCCGTGTGACTCCGCCGACTGGCTCGAGGCCTGGCAGGCGACGCAGGACCCGCGCTTCCTGCAGGCCCTCTACGGGCCGGGAGGGGCGCTGCTCGGGAAGATCCCCGACCCGGCCGTCCGCGCCGAGGCGGAGCGCGTCGGCAAGGCGCTCGGCTGGCAGGTCCAGAAGTCCAGCAATGTCCTCGACGGCTACGGCTTCGCCATCCTGCGGTCGGGGCAGGGCGACGCCCAGCGCGCCCTGTGGCTGCGCTATGAGCAGTGCCTGCAGCACGCCCACCCCGACATGCTGACCTTCGGCTATGAGGCCCTGCGGCGCAAGCTCTTGCCCGAACTCGGTTATCCGCAGGGCTGGAACTATGCCGCCCACTGGGAGACGAACTGGGGCACCCACTATGGCACCAAGATCGTCGGGGTATCCAGTTGGGGCTTCAACCACGGCCGGCTGCTGCACTTCGCGGCGACGCCCCCGGTTCAGATTGCCGAGGCGCAGAGCGACCAGGTGAGCGGGGGCCGCACGTGCACGCGCCGCCGGCTGATTGCCCTGGTGGACATCTCCGATACCGACTGCTATGCGATCAGTCTGGAGCGCGTCGCCGGCGGCAAGGAGCAGTACTGGAGCTTCCATGGCCCCGATGGGGAGGCCACCCCCGAGGGGCTCGCACTGGAGGCCGTCGAGGGTACCGCCCTCGGGCGCGGCCTCAAGCACGGCGACTTCGCCTCCGCTTCGGACAAGGAGCTCGCGTGTCTCGCCTTCATGCGCTCGCCGAAGTCGGCAACTGCCAACGGACCGTGGAGCCTGGACTACCTGCTGCGCGACCAGAAGGACGTGCATCTGCGGATCACCACTCTCGCCCCCCTCGCCGGGGAGGTCACGTTAGCGAAGGGGCAGGCCCCGGGGGGGAGGTCGCCCTACGATCTGACCTTCGCGATCCAGCATCAGAAGTCGAATGCGGAGCTGAAGTGCCAGTACCTGAATGTCCTGGAGCCCTACTCCGGGGAGCGTCTGATCCGGAAGGTCGAGCCGCTGCCGGTCACGGGCGGCGCCGCTGACGCGGAGTATCCCCCACTCGCCTTCCGGGTCACCGGTGCCGACTTCACCGACACCTTCATCCTCCAGGCCGGGCCCGGTGCCGGCGTCCGGGCCGGCGGCCTGACCACCGATGGCCTCTGCGGCTTCTGGCGCGAGCGCCCCGGCAAGCCGCCGGTGGGCGCGCTGCTGCGCGGCACTCACCTCACCGGTCCCGGGGCGGCGCTCACCCTCCCCGCGGCCGACTACGAGGGGAAGATCACGGCGTGCGACTATGCGCACAACGCCATCACGGTGGCCCCCGCGCCATCGGACCCGACAGCGCTGGTGGGCCGCCACGTGCGCCTGACAAACCCGGCCGGCAGCTCCGCCTCCTATGTCATTGCGTCCGCCGAGGCGGCGCCAACGGGCGTGCGGCTTGCCTTCGCTCTCGACCCGCGCATCGGTGAGGGGTTTCTCGCCGACTGCGCCGACGGGCGGTTGCTGAGCGCTACCAGGCTGACCAAGTACCAGTACGGCTACTATGCGGGAAAGTGGGTGGCCAATGAGGACGGCTCAGCCGCCTATCGCCTGAAGGACGTGCTCAAGGCCGGCGAATGCGTGGTCGATGAGGGGCAGCATGGTAAGGTGACGGCTGCCCGGTTGCGGGAGCAGTTCGTTGACAAAGACGGGGACGGGCTGGTGCGCTTCGTGATCTACGACTATGGCGTGGGCGACACCGTCACGCTGGCCAACTTCGCGGTCCTGCAGGGCAAGTAGGTCGGCGCCGTCCTGTAGGGCGGGTCCCGCAGGGCGGGACCCCGCCGGGGAGGCGGCCACGGGACGGCGACGGCGGCCTACCCCCCGACCCCCTCCCCACGGGGAGGGGGAGGAACGG
>CAZIWQ010000477.1:0-5764 GCA_964542355.1 uncultured Armatimonadia bacterium | reverse complement strand
TGGAGGCCCAGCTCAAGTCACTGCGCCGCGCGCAGCAGAACTACGAGGCCGTCCAGGCCGAGAACGAGCGGCTCGTGCAGCGCCTGGAGAAGGGCCTGCAATGAGGCTGCCCCGACTTGAGCTTGTCGGCGAGGCTCGGACACGCGCCCCTCGGTCGGGTGTTGCTGCCACGACGGCACAGGACTCCCTCTCCCACCGGGAGAGGGCCGGGGTGAGGGAGCGATCGATCGCGGCCCTGATGCTCCTCTTGGCGGCGCTGGTCGGAACGCCGTGTCCTGGCGCGGTGATCTCGTTCGGCGAGATTGCCGGCGCCCGGCGAGACGAGGGGACCCGGTGGTGCCTGGCGCTCGGAACACCACCGGACGCGGCGGTGCTCGCCAGTACGGTCGATCTCACCTTCACCCCCGGGCAGGCGGTGCCCCTGGTTGCGGTGCCTGCGACCTTCAGCGGCGGCGAGTTCACCGTCGTGCTCGAGCTCGCCGAGGTGAGTGCCGGGGTGGTACGCCTCGCTTGCGCGGGAGCCCCGGGTGACACGCGCAGCGTGCTGGTATCGCGGGATGGCTGGGTGGCACTCTGCTGCGGCCCTGTCGTGTGGACTGGCACCGCGACGCTGACCGTGAGCGCCACCGCCGCGATGCGGGTCCGCCAGGTGACGGTGCTGCGCACCTTCGAGCAACTGTATGGGAAGGGTGGCACGGTCGACCTGGTGGGCGCGGCCTACCACAAGTTGGGGGGCGAGGAGCTGCTGAGCGCTCCCCTGCTCCCGGCGGCGGATCGCCAGTACCGGAGCGGCCAGTGGGCCCGCCCGGCCACCGGGGTCCAGCACGGGATCGGTGTGGGGCGCCTCGAGCAGTCCTACTGCGGCCTCCTGTGCGGACCGGACCAGGATGAGGTGGGCCTGCCGGTGCCGGTGCGAGCCCCCGGCGGGGTCGTTCTGAGCGCCCGTATCTTTGGTCACCTCGCCCTCATCACCCACCGCGAGCAAGGGCCCCACAACCTGACCTGGGGTGGCGAGGCGGACCGCTGGAGTACCTGCACGGTGCACCTCGACGGAGGGGAGCTCGACGATGCACCGAACGGCCTGTACACCGGGCGCCACAAGCACCCGTGGCATGTCGGCCGTACGTGGGTCGAGAACTACGGCAGCGGGCTCATCGATTACGCGGTGATGCTTCCCCAGAACGAGATCGCGGTGTCGGCTGGCGGGCGCGCGCGCCTCAGCCTCCAGTACGAGGCCGATGGCGGGCTCAAGCCGCTGAGTCTGGACCTCCCCGCCGACACCGCGGCCGTGGCGCTGCTCAACGTCGATGCGCGGCGCACGCAGGTGATCGCGCGCTGTGCGGGCAAGTACACCCCGCTGGCCACGATCGGCGACGGACGTCCCGTCGGCTGTCTGGCTGTGAAGCCCGGCTCACTGCAAGTGGAGCCCGTGCCGGCGCGCTGACGACCCCATCACGCCCTCCGGAGAGTACTGACCATGCCTGCACTGCGTCCCTGGTGTTGTCTGCTATCGGTCTTCTCGTTGGCGAGTGGTGCGTGGGCTGCCCCCGCGGTATTCTGGGCCTCCGACCCCGTCGGCCCCGGAGAGACGGCGGTCATCATCGGGGAGGGCCTCGCGGGAGCGCAGGTGCAGGTCGTGCGGGCCCCCGACGGCCCGGCCCTGACACCGGCGCCGCCTGCTCCTGTCGGGAGCGGCTCTCCCGTCGCCGCGCTGCAGCCCAGTCGCGGGTCGCTCAAGTTCATCGTCCCGGCGAGCTTCCGGCCGGGCCAGTTTCGCTTCCGCCTCACGACCCCGGAGGGGGCCACGGACGGCTGCCTCAACACCCCTGTCGTCTGGTGGCTCCAGGGCGAGAGCGGGCCACAGGTCGCCCCCGGTGGCACTGTGCGGCTGTTCGGAAAGAACCTGGTCGGTGCCCCGCCGCAGGTCGCCACCGTCCTCCTGACCGGGCCGCGTGAGCTGCGGCTCCGCGCCACGGGTGACAGCTATGCGCTCCGGACCACATTGCCTCCTGACCTGCCGGAGGGCGACTTCCGGGTGCGCGTGCATAGCGGCTATGGCGGCAGGGGTGGCTGGAGTGAACCCGTCGCACTCACCGTGCGCCGGGCAACGGCGTGGCCGACCCGGCGCTATGATGTCATCGCCTATGGCGCCGGGGGGCGGGGGCAGACGGATGACACGGAGGCGATCCGAAGCGCGATTGCGGCCGCGGCGAAGGCTGGCGGCGGGGTGGTCTTCCTCCCGCGCGGGCGGTACATGGTGAGCGCCACGCTACAGCTCCCGCGCCTCGTCACGCTCAAGGGAGCCGGCCGCGAGCTGGTAAGCGTCTTCTGGCCCGATGTGGACGACCCGCTGCCCGCCCAGATCAAGGGCACCAACTCGTTCGGGGTCGAGGACCTGACGTTCTACTGCAGCAACTATGCGCGCTTCCTGGTAGGCGATGACCGTCAGCCGCACGCCGGTAACGTGCACCTGCGGCGGGTGACGGTGCGGGCCGACCGCTATCGGGGCCACATGGCTGCCGAGGAGGTGGATCGCCGGCTGCGCAAGCCCGGAGGCAACCAGGTGCCACTGCTGACCCTCGGCGGCGAGGGGGTGGAGGTCACCGATTGCGACCTGTACTCCAGTGGGATGGTGTTCTGGCTCAGTCGGCTGCGCGGTGCCACGATCAGCCGCAATGTGCTCAGTAACGGGCGCTGGGGCTGGTACTGCCTGTCAGGCTCCGATGGGGTGATCTTCGAGGGCAACCGCATCGTCGGTGCCGACCTGATGGCGACGGGCGGGGGCCTGAACTGCCTGGACGGCTCGACCTATTCGCAGCATGTGTACTATGCCCACAACACGCTGAGCACGATGTTCGGGTGGGACCGCGAGGCGATGACCTCCGATGCCGGGGGCGGGGCGTACTACGGCAAGGTGGCCGCGGCCCGCGAATGCGTGGTGACGGTCGCCGAGGACCTGGCACTGCAGAATCGCGACTGGCGCGGCGCCGGCCTGTACATCCTCGACGGCACCGGCGCCGGGCAGTACCGCCGCGTCGTCTCCGCCGCCGGGCGCGACATCACGGTCGACCGTCCCTGGCAGGTCGCGCCCGATACCAGCTCCATCGTCACCTGCTGCGACTACCAGGGCCGCTGCCTGTTCATCGGCAACGACTTCGCCGATGCCGGGAGCGCCCTGCAGTTCTACGGCAATGCCATCGAGCACATCGCGGCGGGCAACACCTCGACTCGCACCGCGGGGTTCCACAACTTCGGCATGCAGTACTCCGGTGGCATCCAGCCCAACTGGTACCTGCAGTGGCTGGACAACCGCATCGCCGAGGGCAACGTCTACCGGGGCGACCATGACAACTGGCGCCAGTCGGGGGAAGCGCACATCGGCGTCTACGCCTTCCCCCCTCGGGCCGACTGGGACGTGCCACTCACTCTCGCCACGATCGTGCGGCGCAACCGCCTCGACAACAACGCCCACATCATGCTCGGGTGCGAGTGGACAGGCGGGGGCTTCGAGCGCCGGGGGCGCTATGTGCGCGACGTGCTGGTCGAGAAGAACACTGTGACTAACGCGCAGATCGGGGTGTTCTCGTATGCCACGGCGGAGGGGGTCCTGCTGCGGGGCAACACGTTCCGCGCGGTGGCGACCCCGCTCGGGGGGCCGGGGATGGCGGCGGCGTGGGTGACCTCGACAGAGCGCGAGGCGGCGCTGCGGCTGCGTCTGAGCGCACTGGTGCAGGGCCTCGGCCTTGCCCTCGACCCGGCAGCACTGCCCCCGGTGGCAACCGCACTCGCGGCCCTGCGCCGGCAGCCGGATGGCGCGGCGCCCGACGAGGCCCCGGAGGGCGCGGCCCTCCGGGCCGTGTTAGCGCACATCGCGCAGGTGCGGCCCCGGGGCCTACCGCTCTCCGCGCTCGCCGCGGACCTCGGCCTGACCGTGCGGATGCCATGGGAGTCCAGCGCCCACGTGCTGTTGCAGAACCGGCCGGAGGGCGGGCCGGCGGCCCTCGAACTGATCCTCACCTGCACGACACCGCTCGGCAAGCCGCTGCTGGTGACCGCGGAGGCGGCGGTGGCGCCCGGCTGGGAGAGCAAGCCGAGCGCGCCCGCCCCGCTGGCCGCCGGCACCCCCGCCAGGCTCAGCATCCCCCTCGTCATCCCGCCGCGGGAGTGGGCCAGCCATGACTTCCCGGTGACCCTCTCCATGCCGCTCGAGGATCGCGTGCTGCGCCTGACGACAGTCGTGAGCGCGGGGAGCGGCTATCTCCGCAAGTGGATGCTGCTCGGACCGTTCCCCAACCGTAGTGGCACGCCGCTGGACATCACCCTCCTCCCCCCCGACGATGGGATCGACCTCGGTGCCGAGTATGACGGGGTCAGCGGGAAGATCCGCTGGCAGCCGTGGGAGAACGGGGACTGGGTGAACTTCAAGGAGCGCTACCACCCCGACAAGCCGCAGGTCGCCTACGCGGTCGCGTGTGTGAATGCCCCGGGCGAGCTGCCGGCCGAGGTGCGTGTCGGCTGCTCGGGCGGCCTGGCGCTCACGCTCAACGGTGAGCCGGTGTGGCAGGTCGATCGCTCACACCGTGCCGGCCCGGCCCAGGAGCGTACCCGCATCGTCCTGCGCCCCGGCGACAATGTGCTCACATTCAAGCTCTCCAGCATCATCGACGAGTGGACCTTCGTGTGCGAGCTGGCGCCGGCGCCGGGGGGCGCGCCCCTCACCGGAGTGACCGTCGTCAGCCCCACGCAGTTCAAGGGCCGCGAGTGCTTTGCGCCGCCGGCTCCCCGCTCGACGCCGGCCGCGGGCGAAGTGCGCCACCCCAGCGGGGTTGACTGGCAGCTCGTCTATGCCGATGACTTCAATCGCCCCACACTGGGTGCGCGCTGGCGGGTCGGGTCCGGCACGTGGAGGATCGTCGGCGAGGTCCTGCAGGCGAGCGGGGTCGCCTTCCTCTCGTACGCGGAGAAGCTGCCGGCGCCGGTGAGGATCGAGTATGACACTCGCGTGCCGGGCCAGACGGGCGGTGACCTCTCCGCCTCCTGGCTCGGTCGGCCGGAGGACTACACCAGCGGCACTCTCATCGGGTTCGGGTCGAACGGCAACACGCTCAACAAGGTGCTGATCGATGGCACGCAGGTGGCCGACGCTTCGCGTCCGCTGGTGCAACCAGGGAAGTGGCACCACGTGATCGCGCAGGTGCTCGCGGATGGACGGGTGCAGCTCATCGTGGACGGGCAGCTAGCCATCGACCACCGCGGCCCGGCGCCGACCGGGGCGGCGTATCCGGGCCTGTGGTCGTGGGGTTCCGATGGTGTGTTCGCACGGGTGCGGGTCTTTGGTGCTGCCGGGCGCTGAGGCGCCTGCCCGTGGCCACTCGATCGGGAGGGGCAGCCCCGAACCTCCGGGGCTCTGAGTTCGTCATACGTACACACGGATGATCCGCCCGGTGGCCGGTGCAGCGGCTATGGCACCGGCCTTCACGTTGCCCGCTGGCCGCTCAGGGGCGAGACGGATCGGGGGCTGCCGCATCCAGGCAGGCAACCGCATCATCTGCCTGCGGGCACGCACAGCCAGACAGGGAGGTGATCAACTTCGGCGGGGGGGAGTTCAGAACACTGCCGGTCCCACCATCTCAGTGAGGAGTGGTCGAATGCGCAAAGGCTTCACCCTTATCGAGCTTCTGGTCGTCATCGCGATCATCGCGATTCTCGCGGCGATCCTGTTCCCGGTATTTGCGCGCGCGAGAGAGAAGGCCCGCCAGGCCTC
>CAZIWQ010000476.1:0-5772 GCA_964542355.1 uncultured Armatimonadia bacterium | reverse complement strand
GGCCGCTACGCCTCGGGGGCCGGCCGGATGTGGCCTCTTCGCCCGGCCCCCTGGCCTTCACTGATGCGCAGGAGGGGCAGACCATGCGACACGCGACGCTGGCAGTCGTTCTGGTTGTGTTGGGCGGCTCATTGGCGGGCGAGGGATGGGGCGCGGCGGGGCCGAGCACGTCACCGCCGCGCGATGGCGTCACGCTCGCGCGGGCGGGACAGCCCACCGCGATCATCATCCTCGCGGCGGAGCCGACCCGGGCTGCGCAGTTCGCCGCCTATGAGCTGCAGCACTTCGTGCGCCGGATCAGCGGAGCCCAGCTTGCCATCATGCGGGGCGAGCGCGAGGTGGCGTCGGGGCGCGTGCGCATCTTCGTGGGCGACAGCTCCGCCGCCCGGGCCGCGGGGCTGTCGCAGGACAGGCTGGGACCCCAGGAATACGCGGTGCGCTTCCTGCCGACCGGGGTCGTTCTAGCAGGACGCGATGCGCCGGACCGCGCCGAGGTCAGCTACAGCCTCGACAATCTCCCTGCCGCCGCCAACTGGCCGGGCTTCTGGGAGGAGCGTGGCACCCTCCACGCCGTCTACGACTTCCTCGAGAAGTGCTGCGCAGTGCGGTGGTTCAACCCCACTGACAGCGGCACGCTGTGCCCGCGCACCGACACGCTCATCGTGCGCCCGCTCAACCTGCGCCGCCGGCCCGGCTTCGAGTTCCGCGATGCCATCGGCGCCACCGGAGACAACCCCGGCGCCTACGATGCCTACGTGTCCCTGTGGCCGGGCAGCAGCGAGGGGTTCCGCAGGGCCGAGGCCCTGGCCTACCCCGAGCTCCACCGGCAGTACCCGGATGCCGGGCGCTACGCCCAGGCGAAACGCATGGCCTGTCAGCTCTTCCTGCTACGCATGCGCAATGGCGGCCAACCGGTGCGGTGCAACCACTCGCTGTATGGCTACTACCAGAGGTTCTGGGAGCAGAGCAGCGACCCTGCGGCGGCGAAGCTGTTTGTAGCCCGACGCCCCGGCATGTTCGCCCACGGCTACGAGGGGCAGCCGCCCCAGATGTGTTACACCAGCCGCGAGCTCATCGACCAACTGGTGCAGGATGCGCGCGACTACTACGATGGTAGGAAGACCGGTGGCGAGCTGGGGATCTTCTGGCAGCCCCGACTGCCGAACCCCTTCCCCGTGGAGCCGATGGACAACTCCAGCTTCTGCAAGTGCGACGCATGCCAGCAGTGGCTCTCGCGCTCCGCCACCACCGGGGGCAGGGATGTCTTCTCCACCGGCATCTACAGCGACTACTTCTTCCACTTCATCAACGAGGTGCAGCAGGGCCTGAGCAAGACGCATCCCGACAAGAGTATCGTGACGCTCGCCTACGCCTCGCACGCGATGATGCCCACCCGGGTGAAGCTCGATCCGCGGGTGGCGGTCCAGTTCTGTTTCGCGGCCAACCGGTCGCCCGCGTCACGCACCAACTACGAGCATGAGCTGCAGCTACTCAAGGCCTGGGGCACCGAAGGGGTCCGCCGCCCACTCTACCTGTGGCTGTACTACACGTTCCCCGTCGAGACGGCCAACAATGGCAAGTACCACTGTTTCCCGGGGTTCTTCGCCCACACCATCGGCGAGCAATTCAAGCTGTTCCACAAGTATGGGTACCGGGGCATGTTCCACTGCGGGTACGGGCAGGACGTCGAAGCCTACGTCACGTTCAAGCTCATGGACGACCCGACGCTGAGTGTTGACGCCCTGCTGCACGACTATTTCACGGGCCTGTACGGACCGGCCGGCGTGCCTCTGCAGGCGATGTACGAGGAGATCGAGCGCATCTACTGCGACCCCGCGAACTACCCGCAGACGCGGCTCAGCGGGGCGGAGCTTGCGTGGGGACACCTCGGCACCGGGGAGCGCATGTCGCGGCTCGGACGCCTGCTGCGACAGGCCCAGCGCCTGGCCCAGACGGATGAGCGCAAGCAGCGGGTGGCGCTGTTTGCTGCGAGCGTGTGGGACTACATGCTCGCCGGGCGCCGGCAGTACCTGGCCCGCAGCAGCGCACCGATCCCCAACCTGGGGGTGCCGCGAGTGGCCGCCGCGGGAGGCGAGGTCGCACGCGTGGCCTGGAATGAGGCGCAGAGCCTCGGCAGCGAGTGGTTCGATCGCGGCGGCGACAAGCCCTCGGCCCGCAAGCTCTCCGGCCGCATCGCTCACGACGGGCAGTTCCTCTACCTCGAGCTGACCGACCCATGCCCCACCGCCAGGCTCAGCGCTTCGGCAATGGTGTTCCCCTACGATGACTGGGAGGTGTTCCTCGCCGCCCAGCGCGCCACGCCGTACCGGCAGTATGCGGTCGGCCCGACGGGCCTGTTAACCGCGCTCAGCCACGGGGAGGTCAACTTCCGCCCCAATGTCCCGCTGGACAATCCGGGCGTCAAGGCGCAGTCGGATACCTCGGCGCCGGACCGGTGGGTCGTGCGGCTCGCGCTCCCGCTCGCCACCGCAGTGGCGCAGGGGGTCCCCCCCGGCGGGTCGCTGTACATGAACATCCTGCGGGTGTCCTCCCCCGCGGTGAGCGGCCAGTACCCGCTGGGCCTGGACACCTGGATCTCGTACTGCACCGTGCACGAGGTCGATCGCCTCGCCGAGCTGAAGCTGGCGAAGTAGGGCCTGGCACCCAGACGCCCTCCGGCGGCGCCCGTCGTGTGCGCGCCGCCCGAGAGCGCAAGCCGGGGTCGGGGGCCGGCCGGATGTGGCCTCTTCGGCCGGAACCCTAGACAGCGCGACTGTCATCCTGAGCCCCGTCCCGCGTAGCGGGACAGCGAAGGATCTGCCATGCGCGGAGGCGCTTGTGAGCGAGAGCAGGTCCTTCGTCGCTGCGGCCTCTGCGAAGCCGCATGTGCTCCTCAGGATGACACTGGCCAGGAGGCGCGGTTCGCGCGACCGCCGACAGGCAGGCCGGGAAACAACGCGTCCGCGACGCCCGACCTATGCGGTGAGTGAGCGCGAGACGCGGCTACGCGCCCGGCCACTGCCAGTCGCGGATCTCGGGCATGTCCTGCCCGTGCTCGACGATATACTCCCGGTGCTCGATCAGCTTGTCGCGCATCGCCTGCTGCACGTACGCGGTGGTGTTCCCTAGGCCGGGCACGCGGTCGATGACATCCAGCACCAGGTGATAGCGGTCGAGGTCGTTGAGCACGACCATGTCGAACGGTGTGGTCGTCGTCCCCTCTTCCTTGTAGCCGCGGACGTGGAGGTTCTGGTGGTTGGTGCGGCGGTAGGATAGCCGGTGGATCAGCCACGGATAGCCGTGATAGGCGAAGATGATCGGCTTGTCAGTGGTGAACAGGGCATCGAACGCCTTGTCGGTGAGGCCGTGCGGGTGCTCCTCGCGCGGCTGGAGTTTCATCAGGTCGACCACGTTGATGACGCGGACGCGGAGGGCGGGGAGGTGGCGGCGGAGCAGGTCCACCGCGGCCAGGGTCTCGAGCGTCGGCACGTCGCCCGCGCACGCCATGACCACATCGGGCTCCTGCCCCTGATCGTTGCTGGCCCACCCCCAGATCCCGATACCGGCGGTGCAGTGCTTGATGGCACTGTCCATGTCGAGCCACTGCGGCGCCGGCTGCTTGCCGGCGACGATGACATTCACATAGTTGCGGCTGCGCAGGCAGTGGTCGGTCACCGACAGCAGTGTGTTCGCGTCGGGGGGCAGGTAGACCCGGATGACATTGGCCTTCTTGTTGACCACGTGATCGATGAACCCGGGGTCCTGGTGGCTGAAGCCATTGTGGTCCTGGCGCCATACGTGCGAGGTGAGCAGGTAGTTGAGCGAGGCGATCGGGCGGCGCCAGGGGATCTCGTCGCGCGTCACCTTCAGCCACTTGGCGTGCTGGTTGAACATGGAATCGATGATGTGGATGAAGGCCTCGTAGCACGAGAACAGGCCGTGGCGGCCGGTGAGCAGATAGCCCTCCAGCCATCCCTGGCAGGTATGCTCGCTCAGGATCTCCATCACGCGACCGTCGGCGGACAGGTGGTCGTCCTCCGGCAGGGTCGCGGCCATCCACTTGCGGTCGGTCACCTCGAGGAGGGGCCCCAGCCGATTGGAGGCCGTCTCGTCCGGCCCCATCACCCGGAAGTTCCGCTGCTCGCGGTTGAGCTGCATGACATCGCGCAGGAAGGTGCCCATGACACGTGTGGCCTCGGCCGTCGCCCCGCCGGGAGCCGGCACCGCGACGGCGTAGTCGCGGAAGTCGGGCATCCGCAGGTCCTTGAGCAGCACTCCGCCATTGGCGTGGGGGTTGGCACCCATGCGGCGGGGACCCTGCGGCGCCAGCGCGCGCAACTCGGGCCGGAGGGTGCCGCCGGCATCAAACAGCTCCTCCGGGCGGTAGCTCTGCAGCCAGCGCTCCAGGAGCGTCACGTGCTCCGGCTTCTCCGCCAGCTCCGCAAACGGCACCTGGTGCGAGCGCCAGGAGCCCTCCGCCTTCAGCCCGTCGACCTCCTGCGGCCCCGTCCAGCCCTTCGGCGTGCGCAGCACGATCATCGGCCAGCGCGGGCGCGTCGTAACGCCGTGGTTGCGCGCCTGATCCTGGATCGTCGCGATCTCATCCAGGACCGTGTCAAGCGTGGCCGCCATGAGCTGATGCATCGTCGCGGGATCGGAGCCCTCGACGAAGTGGGGCTCGTACCCGTAGCCCACGAGCAGACTCGCCAGCTCGTCGTGACTGATGCGCGCGAGCACTGTCGGGTTGGCGATCTTGTAGCCGTTGAGATGCAGGATCGGCAGGACCGCCCCGTCGGTCGCGGGGTTGAGGAACTTGTTGGAGTGCCACGCCGTCGCCAGCGGCCCCGTCTCCGCCTCGCCGTCGCCCACCACGCAGGCCACCAGGAGGTCAGGGTTGTCGAGGGCCGCCCCGTAGGAGTGCGACAGTGCGTACCCGAGCTCGCCGCCCTCATGGATGGAGCCGGGGGTCTCGGGGGCCACGTGGCTGGGGATCCCGCCGGGAAACGAGAACTGCTTGAACAGCCGCTGCAGGCCCTCTGCGTCCTCCGAGATGTTGGAGTAGAACTCGGTATAGGTGCCCTCCAGATACGTGTTGGCCACCAGCCCCGGGCCCCCGTGTCCGGGCCCGGTGAGGTAGATCACATTGAGGTCGCGCGCCTTGATGGTCCGGTTCAGGTGGACATAGATGAAGTTGAGGCCCGGCGTCGTGCCCCAGTGCCCGAGCAGCCGCGGCTTGATGTGCGCGAGTGTCAGCGGCTCCCGGAGCAAGGGGTTATCGAGCAGGTAGATCTGCCCCACCGACAGGTAGTTGGCCGCCCGCCAGTAGGCATGCATCCGCTCCAGCTCATCCGCACTCAGTGGGCCTGGCAGCCCGCCAAGGGGGGCACTGCCATCCCGGAAGGTCTCGCTTGCCATTGTTGTCTCCTCCATCGAAGAGCGGTCGCAAACGCGCCGTGGGGCCGCGATGGCGCGGTCAGGCGGCCGCCGACGTATCCAGTAGTCTGTAACACCACTTCGCCCCTCGATGGTGCCGGACCTACCGGGCTAACGGCAGGGGCGAGGGGCGTGGGATGAGGGGTGTGGGAACGGCCCGGCCAATGGCCCGGCGACAGCAGACGGCCCGGCGATAGGTGGCCGCCCGGCCGTCGGCGAAATGGGTTAGCCATGCCCATCGACCCCCGGAGGTGGCCCACCCATGCTGCGCCTGCCTGCAGTAGCCCTGTGCGCCCTCGCCCTTGCCGTCATTCCCCCCCTCGCCTCCGCGGCCGAGTT
>CAZIWQ010000475.1:3082-5772 GCA_964542355.1 uncultured Armatimonadia bacterium | reverse complement strand
AAGTCTCAATAAATGTACTGATTTGATTTTCCTTCAGCCCTGAACATAAATAATCTTGGTTCGAGTTTTGTGGGTGGGGTGGTGTTTGTTGTTGTGGGTGGGTTGGGTGGTGGGGGTGTTGGGTGTGTGGGGGGGGGGCTGGTGGCCGGTTTCACAGGCCGCCGCCAGGCAGCGCACGAGCGGGTGATCCTCCGCGATGACTTTGGCGTCGTGGCGGTAGGTGAACTCCATGTCGAAGTGCTCCGCCAGCCACGGGTCGCCCGCCTCGCGCAGGGCCGCGCTCATCTCCTGCATCACCTGCTCCTTGGTGCGATCGGGCAGGATTCCGAGGACTCCCTTGAAGATGGCCTTCTGCGGCGCCTGCGCCGGCCAGTCGCCGGCGCTGAGCTGACCGATGGTCAGTGGCGCCGGGTTCTCGAACTGGTCAAACAGCGGGAAGTGGCCCCGCGACTGCTCGATGCAGCGGTCATGATAGGTGGTGAACGCCTCGATGGCCCGAATCGCCTTCAGCAGGGCGCTCACGGTGCCACCGGGTCTGCCGCTGTGGCCGGACTGGCCGTAGATCGTCGTCTCGAACCACACTGCGCCGCGCACCTGGGGCAGGATCACAAAATCCGACGGTTCGAGGACGATCGCGCCATCGGCGCGATCCCCCCGGCGGACCATCGCGACCGTCCCGTTGCCGCCGACTTCCTCCTCGATCACGAAATGGAAGGTCAGGTCTGCGCCGGGGGTGACGCCCAGGTCGCTCAGCACGGCAAGGAGTGCGTAGGCGGTCGCGACCTGCCCCTTGGCATCGCACGCCCCACGGCCCCACACCACTCCGTCGGCGAGGTGAGGGGTGAACGGGTCTTGCTGCATCGAGGAGGGGGGCACGACGTCCAGGTGGGTATTGAACAACAGCGATCGTCCGGTGCCGGTGCCTCGCTTGACGACGCGCAGGTTGGGGCGCTCACCGTACTCGAGGCCCTTGACGGGCGAGGAGAAGTCGGGGTCGTCACGGATCTCGTTCCCGACCGGGACGAACTCGATGACCTCCGCCAGGCCCTGCAACCGCGCATGCAACAGCTCGATGGCCGGTGCCTCGTTGCCGACGGTGGAGGGGATGCGGATCAGGTCGCACAGCAGGCTGCTGATGTCATCGCGGCGTGCCTCCAGCGCGGCACGCACCGCGGCGGGTGCAAGTTGCATGGCTCAGGGTTCCCTCCCGGGACCGGGAGACCCGACGGGACGGCGTCGTCCGGCCGGGTCTCGGTGGCTCACTGGCTGTGACCGCGCTAGAAGAGCGGCCGAAAAGCCGTTCTGAGGCCGCGAAGCCCCGCCAGAATGGCTCTGGCGGGCACTCAGCCGGCCGCTACACCTCGGGGGCCGGCCGGATGTGGCCTTTTCGGCCGGACCCCGAGCGGCCTTGCGGCTACGTGATGTTGACGGCCTTCCCGGTCTGTGCCGACTTGTAGGCGGCATCGAGGATCTTCATGATGCGCAGGCCGTCGGTTGCCGGTGAGATCATCGGCACGTCGTCAACCAGGCAGTCGACGAAGTGCTTGACGGCATTGTGCCGACCCATGGCCGGGTACGGCTCAACGATCTACTGACGGTTGACCGGGACCCCGTGTTCCTGCGTGAAGACCTCCAGCGTATCGACGGAGCTGTCGTCGACACCGTCGAAGCCGAACACGCGCTCGAGACTGGCACCGGCCTTGTCGCCCATGAGCGTGGAGTAGACCCACTCGCGCTTGCAGCGGGAGGCCCACGAGGCCTCGAGCGAAATCGTCTGGCCGCCCGCGAACTTGATCATGGCCACGGCCATGTCCTCCACATCGAACGTGCCCTGCTTGTTGGGCGTACCCCAGGGCCCCAGCGCCTCCATCCGGGGGCCGAAGACGGAGTACGTTGAGGCCAGCACGGTCACCGGCTCCGGGTTGCCCATGAGCCACATGGTCAGGTCGAGCATGTGGACGGCGAGGTCGATGAGCGGGCCGCCACCGGCCATCTCGCGGGAGGTGAACCAGCCGCCCCAGCCGGGGATACCGTTGCGCCGGATCCAGCCGCAGCGGGCGAAGTACACCGTGCCGAGGTCACCCTTGTCCACATACTCCTTCAGCAGGGAGGCCTCCGGCCGATAGCGGTTATTGAACTGGATCATGAACTTGCGGCCCGACTTCTTTGCCGCCTCGATCATCTTGGCGCCCTCGCGGGCATCGCGCGCCAGGGGCTTCTCGCACAGCACGTGCTTGCCCGCGCGGAGGCAGTCCACGACCACCGGGGCGTGCAGCGCGTTGGGCACACACACGCTCACGCAATCGATGGCCGGATCCTGCAGCATCTCCTTGTAGTCCAGGTACACGCGGGGGACCCCATAGCAGGTGGCCACTTTCTCGCCGGCCTGTGGGTTGAGGTCCGCCACGGCGATGACCTCGGAGCGAGGGTGCATCTGGTAACCCTCGATATGGAACTTCCCGATGCCTGCCCCGATGACAGCCGCCTTGATGCCCGTTGCCATACATGACACTCCCTTAGTCAGTCTCCGGGTCGGCCCGCGGCCGATCGCGATGCGTGAGAACAGGGTCTATTCGCCGACGTCGGGAGCGAGTCCTGCGTCACGCGCACGGCGTGCGGATCCGGCGCTACGCCCGTAGACGCACGGTGCCTGCTCCGATCCGATGTCGCCCGCAGTGCGTGGCACGCCC
>CAZIWQ010000475.1:0-2982 GCA_964542355.1 uncultured Armatimonadia bacterium | reverse complement strand
GTAGACGCACGGTGCCTGCTCCGATCCGATGTCGCCCGCAGTGCGTGGCACGCCCGCACGGCATCCGAATCCGGCGCTACGCCAGTAGCGCGGAGGTCAGCAGTGCACGCCCGGCGAAGTGGTCCAAACTGGTCGCACGCGCCGCGGTGGCGTGTGGCCATCTTGAGGTGAGACGGATGAGTCGCTATGAGCACCTGGGTTCGCCGCTCCGGCTGGGAGCCCTCGAACTGCCCAATCGCATCGTGATGGCCCCGATGGGCACGGGCTATGCGGATGAGCACCACCTGCCGACCGATCGCCTGATCGCCTATCACGTCGCGCGGGCGCGCGGCGGCGTCGGCCTGAACATCGTGGAGCATACCGCGGTCCACCCTCTGGGTCTGACCGGTCCGCGCATGCTGGCGATCCTCGACGACAAGACGGTGCCGCACTTCCGCCGCCTGGTGGATGCGGTCCACGAGGCGGGAGGGCGGATCGCCCTGCAGTTGCAGCACGGCGGCCGACAGGCCGACGCGGATGTCATTGGCCAGCCACCGCTGGCACCCTCGGCGGTGCCGACCGGGCGGGACAAGCGCCTACCCCGCGAGATGACGGTGCGGGAGATCCGCGAGGTGGTCAAAGCCTACGGGGATGCCGCCTGGCGCGCCAAGCAGGCCGGCTGCGACGGGGTGGAGGTGCACATGGCACATGGCTACCTCGGCTGCAGCTTCCTCTCCCCCTACCTCAACCAGCGCACGGATGACTACGGCGGGGACACCAACCGGCGCACGCGCTTCGCCGCGGAAGTGATCCAGGCGATCCGGAAGCGCTGCTCGGAGGCCTTCCCGGTGTGGTGCCGGGTATCGGGTGACGAGTTCGTGCCGGGGGGGCAGTGCCTCGCGGAGATGCAGCGGCTGGCGCCTCTGTTGCAGAAGCTGGGGTACTGCGCCATCCACGTCTCCGCGTGTATTGGCGAGACGTCGCGCTACGCCTCGGCCCCCTACCTGGTGCCGGAGGGGCATCTGCTGTACCTGGCGCAGGGGATCTCGCAGGTGGTAACCGTTCCGGTCATCGGAGTGGGGGGACTGCGCGACCCTGAAGTCGCGGAGAGCGCGTTGGCCAATGGCCGCTGTGACGCCGTCGCCCTGGGGCGCGCGCTGCTGGCCGACCCCGCATGGAGCCGCAAGGTGCTGGCGGGGCGGGAAGAGGACGTGACCCCGTGCATCTACTGCAATCTGGGGTGCCTCGATCGGCGGCACAGTCCGGAGGGTCTGTGTGAGTGTGTCACCAACCCGGCGACAGGGCATGAGGTGGACTGGCCGGACTGGCCCGATGGCCCGCCGGCGGCCGTGACCAAGCACGTGCTGGTGATCGGCGGCGGGCCGGCGGGGATGACGGCGGCGGCCGTCGCTGCCCGGCGCGGGCACCGGGTGACCCTGTGGGAGGCGAGCCCGACCCTGGGCGGGCGGCTGGCCCTCAGCGCCTGCTATGACCGCAGCCACGTGTTTGAGCGCCTGGTCGATCACATGGCCGGTCAACTGGACGAGGCCGGCGTAGAGGTGGCGTGGCAGCAGCGCGCCGACCTGTTCAAGGTGGCGGCACTCAAGCCGGACACCATCGTGGTCGCCACCGGCTCGCGGCCGGCGGAGGCTGCTGAGGCGCTGCCCGAGGGCATCGAGGGGGAGGCGTGCAGCGCCGCCGAGTACCTCCAGAACCCCGCGATGGACCTCGACGAGCTGGTCGCGGTCGTGGGCGGCGATGAGATCGGGTGCGCCGCGGCGCTCGAGCTGTCCCGGCGCGGGCGGCAAGTCATGCTCTTCGAGCAGGAGGAGCAGCCGGGGCCGGGGATGGCGGCCGCAGTGAGGGAGTTCACGCTCGAGCAGATCGCCGCGCAGCCAATCCAGGTCTTCGCCGGCTGCCAGGTGACGGGTGCCGTCGACGGCCGCGTAACCGCCCTCGTGCGGGGCGAGGAGCGCCAGGAGTTCCCGCCCGCAAGTGTTCTCATTGCCCTGGGGCGCCGGAGTGTCGATCCCTTCTCCCAGTCCCGGCAGCGGCTCGACATCCCGCTGCGGGTGATCGGCGATGCCGTCGAACCCCGCACGCTTCACGACGCGATCTGGGAGGGGGCACAGGTTGGCCGTGAGATCTGACCGCTCGCCGGATGTGCTGCGGCTGGGGGCCGTGGTCGTGGCGGCACTGCTGCTGGCCGGCCGGCCGGCCCTCGGCGCCGTCAATCGTGCTGTCCTCGTGCGCGAGCTCCAGTTGCCCAAGATCACCCTCAATCTGAACGTGACCTTCTCCACCACCGATCTGCGGGTCCCGGCCTCCGCCGATCCTGACGCGGACATCGCGCGGCTGCAGGCCCAGGTCAAGGCCGCCGACCGCCCCGCGCTGCACCTGCAGTTGGCACGGGTCCTCTCGACGGCACGGCGCCTGGAAGAGGCCGCGATGCAATACCGCATCGCCGGCGATGGCTACGACAAGCTGACCCGCGCCGAACCCCAGAATGCGGCCGCCCACCAGGAGTACGCCGCGGTCCTGGTCGCGCTCGGTGATGACAGGGAGGCCGCGGAGCAGATTGAGGCCGCACTGATTCTCGACCCCAACCTGTGGCAGACGCACGAGCTGTCGGCCGATCTGCATGCCAAGCATGCCGTGCTGGCGTACGGGCAGGGGATGCCGGGGCTGGTCAAGAGCCATCTCACGGCGGCGGAGGATGAGGCGACGGAGGCGATGCGGCTGGCGCCGAACGAGGTGCGCCCCGTCGTCATGCTCTTCGTCGCGAAGTGGCTGCCGGTGATGTTCGAGCTGCGCCGCGACCCCGCCTCGGGCCTGAGTCAGCTCGGCAGGTATGAGGAGATGTGCGAGCTGCTCAAACGGGCGGCCCGGCTGGCACCCGCACATATCCGCCTGAGCCGCTATGCGATCTCCTGCAAGATGACCCCGTTTTTCGCCGCCCAGATGGCGCGCGGCCTCGATCGGGCGCTGTGGGAGGACCTCGGG
>CAZIWQ010000474.1:0-5774 GCA_964542355.1 uncultured Armatimonadia bacterium | reverse complement strand
TCACCCCAACCCTCTCCCGGTGGGAGAGGGAGTCCTGTGCCGTCGCCTCAGTAACACCCGACCGGGAGGCGCGTGTCCGAGCTTCCGCGGCAGGCTCCTCCGCTGGTGGTCCCGCAGGGCAGGACGGCCGTCCCGGGGCACGACGACACGGTGCCGTCTCGTTGCCGCCCGCCGTTGCCGCCCGCCGTTGCCGTCAGCTATCAGCTTCCCCGCTATCCGCTATTCGCTTCCCGTGCCGTTCTCCCCCGCCGTCCGCCCAATGCCGAATGCCCAGTGCCACATGCCGCCGTTCCCGCCGTTGCGGTGGCGGTGAAGGCACCCGGGGCACGGGCAGCGAACTGGTCCTCGCTGGAAGTGCCCTCAGGCATCCCTTGCCCTGCGCTCCTCATCCTCGGGAGGTGGCTCTCGTGCGTACCATCTGGCCGTTCGCGCTGGCGTGTATGCTGGTCGCAGTGTCTTGCCCGGGTGCGGAGAACCCGATCACGAATGGTGGCTTCGAGGCCGGCGAGGTGAACGGGAAGCCGGCTGACTGGGAGACGCTGGGGAGTGTCCGGCTGGTTGCGGACGCGCACTCGGGGAAGGCGGCGGCCCTGCTCGAGCGCACCGCGGCGGGGGGCGGCGAGTGCGGCCTCAACCGGACCTGGCAGCCGGACAGCGGCCGCCAGGACATGATGCTATCGGCCCTGAAGGGTGGCGTGCGATTCTGGTACAAAGCCGAGGTGTCGTCCGGGCCGAGTAGCCTGACGTTCTACCTCATCGCGATGAGCGGCGACCCGATGGAGAACACGGGCGAGCCGCGAGCGGCGTTCCGTGTCCCGCCGGACCACGTCGGCGACGGGCGCTGGCATGAGGGCGTGCTCAAGTATGACTTCCGCGGCAGCGACAAGGCCCGCTGGGTTCAGGTTTCTCCCCGCCTCACCGGCGAGAAGGCCCGCCTGCTCCTGGATGACATCACCTGGGTGGAGCATGTCGGGCCGCTGGCCTCGCTGACGCAGGTGCAGATGGAGGAGGTCACCGGCAAGGAAGGCCAGGAGTGCATGGTGCGGGCCCTGGTCAAGAACATCGGCGACCAGCCCATCGGCATCGGCATGGGCGCGATCGAGCTGCCGCCGGGCCTCACCCCCCAGGGCGGGGCGCTCCGCAACCTGCAGGCCCTGGCGCCGGACGAGACGGCTCCCCTGTCGTGGCGGGTGACCGGAGCACGTGTCGATCGCGGGCGGATCGGCCTCAACTTCACGGTTGGTGACAGCCGCACCACCGCGACGCTGGAGTATGCCGCCGGGCTCGAAGTCGCGGGGTTCGTCGCCGACGAGTTCATCGTGTCGCCCGCCCAGCCCACTCGCGTCACGCTCCGACTGCGTAACACGGGCCATGCGACGGCCCGCGCGGTGACGGCCGAGCTGCGCCCCGGTGTCCCCCTCACCACCCCGACCGAGAGGCGCAAGCAGGGCCTGACGGAGATCGCCCCGCAGACGATGGCCGCGCTGACCTGGGAGGTGACGGGCGAGAAGCAGTCACCCGCGGCACCGGTGCGCTGCGTGGTGAACGCCGCCAACGCCGAGGCGGGACGTGCCGAGACCGCGCTCATCGTCGCTGCCCCGAGCCCGACGCGTGAGCCGCCGGCGGTACCCGTCGGCGTGAACGCGGACGCGGCATGTGCCGACATCGGCAACGATCGCGTGAGGCTCCGCTTCCCCTGGTCGGAGTTCGGCTATGGGGTCGGCCTCGTGCAGCGGCGGGTCGGGACCCAGTGGCAGACGGTCGCGAAGCTCCCGCGGATCAGCCGCCTGGTCGTCCGGACGCCCGAGGCCGGGCCCGCCGAGCACCTGGTCTACGCCCAGGAGGTTCGCGAGATCCCCAGCCCGGAGGCCGTCGCTCCCGCGATGCTCACGCGCAAGCTGGCACTGATCGCCAAGCTCACCGACGCCAGCAACACGAGTTGGACGATCACCGAGACCATCTCGCTGCGCCCGACCGCCGACATCTTCCGTCTGGAGCTGGAGGCGGTGCCGGACGGGCCGGCGGTCGTCGTGGCACTCGAGGGGCCGATGGTCTGCGTGGGAGAGGGAGCCCCCGCGGGTACCCGCCGCCTCGATGCCCTGTTCCCGGGTCTGGAGTGGCTGGTCGAGGGGGAGGAGTCGTCCAGCGCCCTGGACATCGCACCCGACCATCCCCACCGCCTGCGCGTGGTGCCGCCGCCACACATGGTGACGATCCCGTTGATGGCGGTGCGGCTGGCGCCGCCGGTGGGCGAGCGGGCACTGGTGGCCCTGCTGTGGGACCACCTGGAGCCGTACTGCGGCAAGCTCAACCGGCCCAGTGCCGTCTTTGCCTCCCCCGACCGCTTTGCGGGGCATGCGAGTAGCCTGCTGGGGCTGTTTGCCCCGTCGATGCCCGAGTACATCGAGGCGAACCAGCGGGAAGCGCGCGTGCCGCTCGCGGTCAAGGGTGGCGAGCCGGTGCGTCTCGGGGCCTCCCTGCTCGTTCGCACCACCGCGCCGGACGCGACCGCCCTGGAGGCCGTGAAGGTCTGGGTGGGCGAGCACCGGGTGCCCGAGCCCCGCCCCCTGCCGCACGGCAAGACCTGGGCCGACGAGATCCAGTTCTCGATGGCAGCCTACCTGCGCTCGCTGTGGATTCCCGAGGCGGGCAAGTGGTGGCCGTATCGGGGTGGCCCCGCCCTGAACATGAAGCCCGGGTGGCCGCCCTCCTACCTGTACGACATGCGGATGTGCCTCGAGGCATGTCCGGACAGCCCCGTGAGACAGGAGGTCCGTGCCAGGTACGACGAGGTCGTCGCGAGCAGCCACCTCCAGCCCGCCGCCGAGGATGCCGGCTTCCACTACGCCGGCCCCGCCGACAGCTTGCTGGGACAGGCGGAGACAGTCTCCGCGCTGATCCGCCAGATGGGGGAGGACGGCGCGTGGCGCTTCAGGGCCCGCATCGAGACCCAGGGGGTCTTCAAGGGCAAGGACTACGCCGAGCTGGGCAAGGACGGGGAGGCGGAGATCGGGACCTGCGCCCGCAACGCCTGGACCATCATGCGCTTCGCGCGCATGACGGGTGACAAGGCCGCCCGTCAGGCCGGCCTGAAGGCGCTCGCCTTCATGGACCGCTTTGAAGTCCCGCGGGCGGCGCAGGTCTGGGAGGTCCCGGTTCACACTCCCGACATTCTGGCCTCCGCCGATGCCTGCGAGGCCTACCTCGAGGCCTACCAGCTCACCGGCGAGAAGCGCCACCTCGACCGGGCGGTATACTGGGCCTGGACCGGCCTGCCGTTCGTCTACCTGTGGGATGTCGAGGGGTTCGAGTTCCTGCGCTATGCCTCGATCCCCGTGTTTGGAGCCTCGTGGTTCGGCTGTAGCTGGTTTGGACGTCCGGTGCAGTGGAACGGATTGCGCTATGCCTACGCCCTGACGCAACTGGCGCCACTCGACCCTGCCACCGACTGGGCCCGGATCGCGCGCGGCATCACGACCAGTTGCCTCTACCAGCAGTCGACGGACCCCGAGGACGAGGCCATGTGGCCGGACAGCATCAGCGCGCTGGACAAGGGGAAGTCCGGCTGGATCTTCGCCCCGCATCCCATCTTGCACAACGTCTACGCGCACATGGGAATGCAGCCCACCCCCGTGACGGCAACAGCCCGCATCGGCCTGGATGATGTGCGCATCTCAGCGGCCGGGAAGGTCTCCGATGCCCGCTTCGATCTGGGTACGCTCACGTGCACGGTGACCTTCACTGCGCCGCAGACCGGCTATGTGATGGTGTGCAATGTCTCCCGGCCGCGGCGGGTGCGCGTCAACGGCGAGGTGGCGACGGAGGCGCCGCTGCCGCGCGAGGCGCCCGCCCCGGCGTGGCGCTACCTCGACCAGGCCGGTGTGCTCGAGGTGCGGCTGAAGGGCTCCGGGCAGCATCGACTGGAGCTGTCAGACGTCACGTTCGTGCACAAGAGCTTCGAGGTCCCGCTGGCCGAGACCATCGCCTTCAACTTTGACGCGGAGGCCGAGGGCTGGCGTCCGGCGCATCACCTGAGTGCCTTCCGGGTGGCCGACGGCATCCTCCACACTGAGACCATCGGCGAGGACCCCTACCTGGTGCGCTCGAACTGTCAGGTCCCGGCCGCCGGCGTGCGGCAGCTTCACCTGCGGATGGCCCTGGCACCGGGCCAGGGCACCGGCGCCCAGTTCTTCTGGGCGACCGCCGCCGAGGGGACCATGGACGAGCCCAAGTCACAGCACTTCCCCGTGATTGC
The DNA here is from genome assembly GCA_964542355.1 of uncultured Armatimonadia bacterium. Lineage (GTDB taxonomy): Bacteria > Armatimonadota > Zipacnadia > Zipacnadales > JABUFB01 > CAZIWQ01. The sequence continues at coordinate 1,519 of CAZIWQ010000474.1, read as the reverse complement.
CGACGGGGCGTTCCATGAGTACACTATCCCGCTGGCCACCCACGCCCGGTGGCAGGGCACGATCACCGCGATCCGGCTCGACCCCACCGGGGGGCCGCAGCCGGGCGAGGTGAGCATCGACTACATCCGGGGCGAGTAGGCCCTCGCGCGCCCGCATGGTGTCGCCCTCGCCCGCACACCAGGAGGACGATCTCGTCGGGCCGCACCTGTGCACAGACGCACGATCCACCCATCTTCGGAGGTCACGATGACAACCCTGCAGCGTCTTGACAGTGGTGTGATCTACCGCAATCCCAAGCCTCACCTCCGCTCGCTGCACGCATACTTCCCGTGGGTGACCGTACTGCCGTCGGGGGACCTGCTTGCCTCGTTCCAGGTCGGGAGTGCCTTCGAGGCGGCGGACGCTCACTGCGAGCTGGCACGCTCGAGCGACGGTGGGCAGACGTGGGTCCAGGAGGGCCCGCTCTACCCCGGCACAGGGCCCGCCCACCCGACCTCGGACTGTCTCAAGGTCACGTGCGATCGACAGGCAGGAGTCGTCGTGGCGTTCGGGACGCGCTTCGACCGTAGCGACCCGGAGGCCGCGATCTGCAATGAGGCGACCGGTGGGATCTTGCCGATGGACGTCCTGGTGGCGCGCTCGCATGATGAGGGGCATACGTGGTCCGACCTGACCCCGCTGGCGACCCCGCTGCCAGGACCGTTCGAGGCCCAGGCGCCGGTCTGCGTGCTCGCGGATGGCCCCTGGATCGTCCCCATGTCGACCTGGCGGGCCTGGGACGGCAGTCACCCGAACGGCGACAAGGCGATCGCGCTGATCTCGGAGGACAAGGGCGACACCTGGGGGGGGCCGGTAACGGTGATGCTCGATCCCGACGAGAAGCTGGTGTTCTGGGAGATGCGGCTGTGTGAGCTGGAGCCCGGACGCGTCCTCGCCCTTGCCTGGGCGCACGACAAGACCAGGGCTCTGGACATTGAGAACCAGTATGCCATCTCGGAGGACGGCGGGCGCTCCTTCCTCCCGTTTTCCCCCGCGGGCATTCCCGGGCAGAGCATCTGCCCCCTGTACCTGGGCGATGGTCGCGTGCTGATCACCTACAACCATCGCTACGGTGAGCCGGGGGTGCGGGCGCGGGTGGCGCGGGTTGAGCCGGCGGGGCTGGTGACGGAGGCAGAGCTGGTGCTGTGGGGCGTCGGGGCCGAGGGCAGCGGCGCCGCGCGCGAACACGACAAGTCGATGGTGCGAGAGATGAGCTCGTTCAAGTTCGGGCAGCCCTCGCCCCATCGCCTGCCCGATGGCACGATCCTGACCGTACACTGGTGTGTCGACGACTGTGTCGGCGAGATCCGCTGGAACACGCTCACGGTGAGCACAGGAGCCTGAGCCGGGCGCCGTGGAGGGGCCGGACGCAGGACCCACGACGATGCGGTCGCCGCGTCGGTCGAGCGTCTCGACACCGCAGATTTTCGCGTCGTCCGGCGGTCCTGTCATCCTGAGCCCAGACCGCGGCGCGGTCTT
>CAZIWQ010000473.1:0-5774 GCA_964542355.1 uncultured Armatimonadia bacterium | reverse complement strand
AGTCCCCATTATAGCAGAACCGGCAGGCGGCTTGAAGGTGGGTCCCCCTCCCGGGCGTCCGGGCGGACCGCGCGAGAAGAGCGGCCACCGGGCCCTACGGCGCCAGCGACGCCGGCAGCGGGAACAACTCGCTGCACCGCTGCACCACCTCATCCGCAAGCTGCACCTCCGCCGCCTGCAGGTTATCATGCAACTGCTCGATGCGGGTCACCCCGGCGATGATCGCGGTGACCGCCGGATGCCTCAGGCACCACGCCAGCGCTAGCTGCGCCGCCGACAGCCCCAGGTCCGCCGCCATTGCCCCCAGCTCCCGGGCCTTGCGCAGGTTGTCGTCTGTCCAGTACAGGTCCATCATGATCTTGTTCATGCTGTCATCGGCTGCGCGCGTACCGGCAGGTGGCGGCTGGCCAGGCTGGTACTTCCCCGTCAGCATCCCGTGCGCCAACGGCGAGAAGACCACATTGCCGATCCCGAGCTTCAGCGCCGTCGGGAAGACCTCCGCCTCGGGATTGCGCCACAGCATCGAGTAGCGCGGTTGGTTCGACACCGGGGGCCGGCAGCCGATCCGATCGGCCGTGTCGACCGCCTCCTGCAGCAGCGCCGCCGGCCACTCGCTCGTGCCCCAGTAGATGATCTTGCCTGCGCGCGCCAGATCATCCATCGCCCGCACCGTCTCCGCGACAGGTGTGCCCGGGTCGGGGCGGTGGCACTGGTACAGGTCCACGTAGTCCATCTGCAGACGCTTGAGGCTGGCATGGCACTGCTCGCGCACATGCTTGGCCGACAGCCCGCGGTCGTTGACGCCCTCCCCCATCGGCGCCCACACCTTCGTCGCCAGCACGAACGACTCGCGAGGGTAGTCCTTGAGAATCTTGCCGAGAGCGATCTCCGCCTGCCCACGGTTGTAGGCATTGGCGGTATCGAACCAGTTCACCCCGCGGTCGAAGCAGAGCCTCACCTGCGCTGCGGCGGCCTCGTCATCGACATGCATGCCGATGGTGAGATAGCTCCCCAGCCCGAGTGTGCTGATCTGCAGGCCGCACTTGCCCAGATGTCGGTACTGCATCATCCATCTCCTGAAAGCGGCGGCACAGACTGCGCCGCCATGCGCTACAAGATGCCCCGTCGGTTCGGACTGTCCGCGAGGCGCAACCTGACCCGTGACCTGCGCTTCTCGCCTACGTCTATGGCGCGATCATGAAACCTCCGGGCTCTCCGGACTGTCCAAGGATGTACAGGTTTCGGGTACTGGAGTTTTGGTCTTGACACGCAGACCGATAGTCAGTATCATCGAACTGTTATTCGATTACCGCACCTTACATTGCACCAACAGGCGGAGATGTCTCCTATGGACTGGACCACACACGGCGTGTTGACAACGGTTACCGGGATCGACGTTGGGCTGTGGGTGATCGCCTACCTCGCCTGGCGCTACCTGATGGGACCGTGCTCGTCGGGCGCGGGGGACCGCGCGACTGCGGGTGGAGACCTGAGCCGGGAGGTGGGTCCGCCGGCCGGGTGCCCTGCCTCCGTCTCGCATCCCGAGGGCCTGAGCGGGGTCGCGGTTGACAGCGGCGCCGGGCCACGGCCGGCCCTCCCCGCTCGCCGGCCGCTCCGCGGCGTTCCGAGCCGCTGGGCGCAGCGAGCGGCCCACCTGGCGAAGATCGAGCGTCCCGCGACGCGACGCCCGGCCCCCCGGCGCACGCTGCCTCGCGCCGCCTAGCCCGATCTACTCATGAACGGCTTGGGGCTCCGCCCCAAACCCCGCTGGGGCCACAGGCCCCAGACCCCGTCTTGCGCCCCCTGGCGGCGCGCAGACGGCGCGCGCCGCCAGGGGGCGTCCGGGGACCTATGGCACCCCCCGGGTTGGCACAGCCCCAACACTGTGTTTGCTCGCGCCGCTCCCGGTAACCGGCCACCCCACCACGCACAGGCAACGCAGCGGGCGTCCGCCGCGCGTGGCAGACGCGGTCGTGCACGATCCGGGCTGGAGGAGCGGCGGAAGAGCCGTTCCGCGGCCGCTCCGCTCCGAGGCTCGCAGAAGTCCCTCCCAGCCATCTCGCCCCTGGCGCGGCAGTCAGTGCGCGGGCGGCGTTGCCACCGGCACGGCCGTCTCCGGCACCGCCGCCTGGCTCCCCAACTCAAGGTCGATGCAGTACCACTCGACCGCCTCTTTGGTTACCTCGCGCTTGTCAGTCTCCTTGCGCACCGACTTGATCCACTCGGGGTGGTTGGTCCAGTGCCTGGCGTCGATGGTGCCGCGGTACTGATTGCTCAGGTACATGGGGAAGCGGATAGTGAGCTTGCGCTGGGCGGCGAGACTGGCGAGGTCGATCACGACCCCGTGCGAGGCGATCTCGTATGCAGGCTGCGACCGGCGTCGTGTGGGCCACGGCTCCTGACGCGCCCCTCTGGGGATGCGCCCCTGCTCGGAGAACTGATCCAGGACCCGCCGAGCTGCGGCGAGACCGGGCGGGGAGTGCGCAACGACGCCTCGCTCGCCATAGTCCAGGAGCCACAGACACGGGCGTGCCGCGTCCCAGGTCACCGGCACGGGTGCGCGCTCATCGGGTGAGTAGGCCGCGATCTGGTCGTCGCCAACGGCCGGGAGATGGGCCTGGAGGTTGCCACTGCGGACATACTCATCCCGCCCGCTAGCAGTCTGCATGTTCGTCCAGTACCCGTTACCCGCGGGGAGCTGCACCCACCACTGACACACCGTCTCGGTGCCGACGAGTGCGGGGCGCGCGGGGATGTGAAGCGCGCGGAGCAGCGCCGTGGCGAGGCGCTCGTATTCGAGGCCGACCGCTCGCCTGCGCACGAGGACCTCCGAGGGCTTCGCGCACCACTCATCCAGGTTTGCCCCCCATGCCCCGTTCGTCAACTGCCATCCGCCGCTGGTCGGGTCGTCAGGGTAGTTGCGGGGCACATCATGCGCGATGTTCTGGACGATCCAGCCGTAGACGGCCTTCGCGATGGCGGTGGTCTGCATGCGATCCGCCTCGGCAACCGCGGCCAGGATGGTCTCGGCCTGCGTCCGCACCGCCCGGTGCGCGGAGTCGATGCCCCCGGCGGGCTGCAGGTAGGGCTGGACTTCCGGCGGATAGCTGCGCATGTCGAGGGTCGCGGCGCCGAGGGGGAGCGCGGGCTCGACAGCCTGCTTCACCTCGACCAGGCGAGCGACCCGCACCGCCAGCGCGCCGGCGCGGTAGCCGTTCTCGGTCGTGACCTTCTCGATCAGGACGATGGCCTCACCCGGGTGCTCGGGTGTCGGTGCCACCCCTCCCGCATAGCCATCGAGGTGGCCGGCCTTGTGGGCGCGCACCACATAGCGGGGCGCCGCGCAAGGGACATCGGTGATCCGGACCCGCCCCCGATCATCACTGTAGCCGCCCAGGGGGGTGCCGGCGATGGTGACCGCAGCATCGGCCACCGGCGCTCCGACCTGGTCGACGACCAGCCCCACGATGACGCCCGGAGCGCCCATGGTATCCGCACCGGCGACGGCAGCCTCCAGCCCGCGGAAGATGGCATCCACTTCGCGACAGGCGGCGGCGCTGTCTCGGGCGTCGATCAGGGCGGCCAGTTGGGCCAGCCGCGCGCGCGGCGCCACCGCATCCACCGGGACCTTCCGCCGTGCCAACTCCCCCAGCCACATGTTCATGGTCGCGCGTCGCGCGAGCAGGTTGTGCACCGTGGTCGGCGTGCGGCGCACCTCGCAGCGTGTCAGCAGGACGCGCCACTGGTCGTAGCCCTCGATCTGGAGCGGGCACCCGGCCGGCCAGAAGCCGGGGAACGGCTGGGGCGCAGCGAGGCCGGCCGGCAGCCCCCCTGCTCCCAGTAGCACCATCCACAACACACTCACGGACCACGCCTTGGTCATGCGCTGTCACACCTCTTGGCCGGGCGGGAACTGGTCTGAGTAACGCTGGCGGTAGTATTGGTTGCCGTCGGGTCGGGCACCTCCTGTTCGCTGGGCTTCCCCCCACGCGAAGGACTGCGCGCAACGACCGCCGACCATGCGCGGAGGCGCGCACCAGCGCCCTCCCACACGGCCCTCCGCCCCGGCCGGCCGTTGACCATCCGCCCCTCCGTGGTGTATGGTTCTGATGCGGTTCGCTCGGTATGGTTGGAGCTGTTCCGCATTGGTGCGCGGGCGCGGTCCGCCGTGCCAGATCAAGCCTCGGGGTAGTGTTCTCATGCTGGATCTCTGCGGCATCATCAACCGTCTGACGTCGGCGCATCAGTCCGCGCCTCAGTCCAATGATGAGAGATCGCGTCTTCTCAACGACTTTGCCGCTGAGCTCGGCTGGCGCCCAAGTGACCATCTCTTCGGTGTCCGCGGGCTCGCGGACATTGCCCACGCCCACTTGCTCGTGGAGCACGGCCTGGAAGACGCAGCGGTCATCTCGTTCCTGGACAGGGGCGTGTCCTTCGCTGAGCTGACCTACCAACAGAAGACTGCGCTGATGGGCGTCTCCTACAATCACCTGGTCGACTGGCAGATACAGGTGGGCCGGGACGCGGTAACGGTGGTGTATAATCGGTGCCAACCCCTCCGTGAGGTGGAGAGGCTCCCGCTGTTGCCAGATCGGTTGGACGCCATACGACGCGAGAGATTCCACCAGATCGTTGGCAGGAGGCCGAACCCGAACCTGCCGGCCCTGGACGATGCACTTGTTCGCACGATTTCCTACTGGCGCAGGCACCTCGCGTCGGAACTCCAGGATGAGGTGTCGACCAGCTCCTTGTCAGCGCTGTTCAATGCCCTGATCCTGGTCCGCGCAGTGGAAGATGAGAAGCGAGCACGGTCTGCGACCAGGCTCGATCAGTCCGAAGGGACTCTTGCTGGCGACCTTGGGGCGTCCGCCGGTGCGGACGGGGGTTTGGCGGATAGGCTCGCCTCGCGATTCGAGAGGCTGGTGGGGAGGACGGCGCCCAGGCGCCTGATCGACACATGCGCACTCCATGCCTTCGATACGCTCTCTGAGGAGACGACTCGAGAACTCCTTCATGACTTCTACGAGAGCAAGTATGCGCCCTACGCATACGACTTCGCGCTCATCTCGAAGCATGCGCTGAGCAAGATATACGAGCACTATATCGCTGGCCTCAAGGAAGAGCCTTCTGTACATCCGAGATTCGCGATCTTCCCCGAACTGCCAGTCGAGGAATGGGACAAAGGTGCCGGGGGGGTCTACACGCCCCAGTTCATTGCGCGGTTCTTTGCCAGGTACCTGCGTAACGAACTGACGCCTCCCGCGTTCCGCCGCGCGAAGGTGATTGACCCGGCGTGTGGCTCGGGTGTGTTTCTCAGGAGTCTCCTGGAACTGCAGTGCGATCCGCCGACCCAGACCACCGAAGATATGCAGGGGGCCTTCGGAAACGTCACGGGGCTAGATGTGGACGAGAACGCCTGTCAGGCCGCGCGTCTCTCGCTATCGCTGCTGCATCTCGTCCTTACAGACGACCTTCCCGCTGAGCTCGACATAAGAGCCACGGACGCCATCGACGGCGCGTCGCGGGATGCGATCTCGGGCGGATCGTATGACGCCGTGATGGCCAACCCGCCTTGGGTGAGGGCAGAGCACCAGACACCGGAGGTGCGCGCACGTATCAAGGCGCTCATGAAGCCGCTCTCCGTGGGAAGGACGGACTTGTACCTGCCGTTCATCCATGTGGCGCTTCGACTAATCCGACCCGGCGGCCTCGGGCTCTTCGTCCTGCCGCAGACATTCCTGCTCAGCCAGACAGCCAAGCCCACTCGTGACCTG
>CAZIWQ010000472.1:0-5776 GCA_964542355.1 uncultured Armatimonadia bacterium | reverse complement strand
TCCCCAGCCGGCTCACCGTCAGTGTCCCGGTGGCCTGGCAGGCCTCGTAGTCGCCATCTCCGGCGAACGAGGCCTGGATCGTGTACGTGCCCGGGGGCGCCACGAGGGTGAAGGTTGCGGTCGCGACACCGTCGGAGTGCGTCACAATCTCGGCATCGAACAGGTATGGCGACGTCGAGAACCCGATCGTCTTGCCGCCCAATGCGACCCCATCGGCCGTGAGCGTTGCGGTGAGCGTGAAGAAGTCGCCGCTGCTGATGGTCGAGGAGCCAACCGTCAGCGAGGTTGGCGTCTTGGCGACCGACAGCGTGCCGGTGCCGGAGGCCGCGGCGTGGGTGTCGCTCCCGGCATAGCTCGCGCCGATGGGGTAGTCCCCGGGTGTCTGCGTGATCGTGTAGGAGAGAGTCGCGACACCGGTGAGGTCGGTGTAGGCGGTGCCGACGCCTGCTCCGTTGACCGTGAACGCAATCGCTTCGCCCACCAGCGGCGCTCCCCCGCTGGTGAGTGTCGCCGTGAGGTCGACTGCGGCATTGGTCCGTCCCTCGACGTCATCCACGATCAGACTGCTGGGAGGAGCACTCGCCTGGACGCCGACGAACACGTCACAGAAGCCGTTCGAGTCCCCCGTCACCAGGTTCGTCGCGTAGGACTCGAACGCCACCACGCCCCCGTCACTGCTGATGGATGGACTCATGCTATGGTCATTGCCCTCGGCTCCGGCGCTTGTCACACTCACACGCGTTATCGTGTCGGCATCGCGGTCGCACAGGAATACGTCCTGTACGCCGTTGGTGTCTCCGGGGACCAGGGGGGCTTCCGAGGTAATGGCTACGCGCCGAGCATTCGCGGAGAGGCTGTACCCATACGTCCACGTGCCGATGGGAAGGCGCGCTGTCGTCTCCAGCAGCAGGTCGCGCAGGAAGACGTCTTCCGCGCCGTTCGTGTCCCCGGCGACCAGGTTCGTTGCCTCGCTGATGAAGCCGACGGTGTGCCCGTCCCCGGAGATGGCGGGGCAGTCGCAGTCGGCGTCGACCTCGGCACCGCCGATGCCGACGCTCACGCGGGTGAGGGTACCTTCCTGCATGTCCCGCACGAAGGTGTCACGGAAGCCGTTGGTGTCCCCGGCCACGAGGTTCGTCGCGTCGGATACGAAGGCTACGTAGCGCCCGTCATCGCTGATCGCCGGCTGGAAGCTGTGCCCATCGGCCACAGCGCCCCCGACGCCCAGGCTGGCGCAGCGGATCTCACCCGTGTCCATATCCCGCACGTAGATGTTGTACTTGCCGTTGGTGACGCCGGCGACGAGATTGCTCGCAGCGGTCTGGAACACCACGTAGTGTCCGTTGCCGTTGGGCGACGCGCAAAACGACGGCTGGTTGCCCTCCGTACCGTCAGACTTGACGTCCACAAGCCGCGTCTCTCCGCTCGCCAGGTCGTGGTGGAATGAGCGGATGCGGCTCGACCCTCCCGGGAGCTCAGGCGCCGTCGAGGTGAACGCCACCGTACTGCCATCGCGACTGATGGCGGCTCCGTGCGCGCCACTGCTCGCCTCACCGCCCCCGGTAGCCACACTGACCCGCCACGTGCTGCCCGTTGTGAGGTCGCGGGCGAACACATCACCGGACTCGTTGGTGTCACCCGCCACGAGGTCGGTGGCATCGCTTTCGAAGGCGACGTAGCGAGCATCGCCGCTGATGGACGCGGACCACGAGTCCCCGCCGGTGGCCTGAGCACCTCCGGTAGCGACACTCGCGCGGGTGGTGGCCACGGCAGCATGGGTCGAGGATGCAGCGAGGAGCACGTGGAGGGCGACAACAACCGACACGAGCAACCGATTCCTCTGCACAGGAATTCCCCCAGTGGTGCCTGATGGTGTCAGGGCCCGGCGGACCGAGCTATCCACAATGCGGTATACCACGGCGCCATGCCGACGTCAAGTGGTCGCGCTTGGGGGAGCGCTCCTACCACGGCAGGGCCCACGCCGTTCCGCCGTTCCCACACCCCACGCCCCTGCCGTTCACTACCGCATAGTCAGCGCCATCTCGAACCTCACCGTCGCACCAGGAGACACATCAGGCTTCTGGCCGGTTGCCTCGAAGCAGGCACGGGTCAGGTATAGCAGGTCGAGGTAGTACTGATTGGCGACGGAGATGAAGGCGAGGAACGCCGGCATCGTCCCCCGCGGGCCCCACCGGAATTTGCTCGCGGCCCCGGTCTGCTCGAGCTCCACCTGTGGCTCAGTCTGACGTAGCGTAGCGTAGACGGCGGGGCTGGGCTGCAGTGCGACTGATCTGGCGATCGCGCCCGCCTTCTCGTCCGTGTAGCTGAGACGGTCAACCGTTGCCGGGGGGACGTGGTGGAGCGTCAAGCGCACGATGCGCAAGGGAGTCGGGCCGCTGTTCGTGACGGCTAGAGAGGCCGTGAAAGCCTCCGCTGCGGCCGTGAGGCGCACGTCAGCAGCGAACGCACCGACGGTTTCGTTCCCGCTGAAGACGCCGCGGTACTGCAGGCCCCCGTCCTCGGCCTGCACGGTGTTGGTGAAGCCCTTCGTGCCACAGATGACCTCCGGAGCCTCCTTGCCGCCCGGCCCGAGTGGGACCAGGCCGAGCGACCAACGCCCCCAGTCGACCTTCCCGCCGCGCGCCAGCATGGCGATGGACCCGGTCGGACCCATCACGACCTCGCACTCGCCGACGGCGAGGACCATCCCGCCCTGTCGGGCGAACAGACGGCCCTGAGCTGTCGCGGCAGCAGGCGCAGCGGTCACTTGCGGGGGCCGGCCGGGTGCCGCCCCAATGCGCTCCAGCAGCAGCAGCTTGCCCCGCACATCCCCCCCGAGCTTCACCTTCAGGCTGCGAGTCGGCTCGGCCACGCGCGGCAGCTCGCGGTTGTCGTCCAGATCGCGCACGGTGTAGTCGCCCTCGGCCGCCAGCGCCAGCTCGACCTCGATGTCATCCTCGGAGTATTCCGACACCCAGGCGACGAGGCGCTTGCCGTCCGCAGTCGAGAGGAGCCGGGGCCGCAGCTCGGTGTCCAGCCCCAGGCGCTGGTTGCGGGCACTCACTACCCGCAAGCCGTCGGGCACCGGGCAACGGTCCCACAGCACGTCCTCGGCGGCGGCGATCATGCGGTTCGCCTGCGAGATGTACTTGAGGTCAAGCGCGTCGGCAGTGGGCACCCCCGGCCAGAACTGGTAGCCGCGAGCCCCACCGAGAATGGTCTCCAGTACGATGTACTTGTTCAGGTGGGCCGGGCTCTCGTTGTTTGGCGTGCCCTCATCCGCGTAGCCGGCGGAGAGGACGGGCTGCAGCTCCGCGCGACCGCCGGCCAGCGCCGCCATCATCCAGTCGCACATGCCGGCCAGCTTCGGCATGCTGTGGTAGATGTTGTTGTAGAGCATCGGGCTGACGCGATCGAGGATGCGCCCGAGCCGGCGGTAGTCCTGGAGGTTGTCGCGGATGGTCGCGTCATTGCTGTCCCCGGTGATGGTGCACAGCGCAAGCTGCAGTCCGGGAGCGCGTCGCCGCACCTCGTCGACCATCGCCTGCAGCATCTCAGAGAACATGTCGGCCTTGTACTGGCTCCAGGCGGCCTCCACCTGCGGGTGCTGGGCGGGGTTGCGCACGGCCTCACGGGGGTCCACGTAGGGCACCCCCGGCTGCTCGCGGGCGAGGGCGGCCTTGAACCCGGCCAGGGCCCCGTCGCCAAACCCGATGCGGGCCATGCCGAAGTACGGCTCCCAATCCGACAGGGCGCACGTGAACCCCGGCGGGGCTGCTTCGGCGATGCGGTCGGCGTACCGGGCGAAGACGTCGGCGTCGCGGAACATGAAGTCGAGCCGGTTGGTGGGCCGCCCGTCGATATCCACGGCGGCCCGGGACGGCTGATCCTTCTCCGTCGGCGGGATCGCGAAGAAACCGCCCCCCATGACCTCCACGCGGAAGTGCTGCTGGAGCTCAGCCAGCTCCTGGCGATAGGTGGCACCGAACGCCGGGTCCTTGCGCGCTGCGCTAAGCAGGTTGTAGTGCTCCGCCACCGTGTTGAGCCCCAGCGCCTGCCAGTGACCGACGAAGTCCTCCCAGTGTCGTACCAACTCGTGGTCGATCTCCACCGCGGTCTGGATGCGCTTCGGTGCCGTGACGGGGTCGATGGTAACGATCTCCACCGGCACCGAGCGCTCGGGGCCGAGCACCTCACCCAACTGGCCCCGATAGTACAGCCGCGAGGTCCCCTGCTTCGCGGTCGCGCGCACCAGCAGCCGCAGGCCCCGCACCCACATGAAGCTGTAGCTCTTCGGCCGGACCTCGAAGGTGTAGCGGCGATAGGGGAGACCGTCCCGCTCGATGGCCTCCTCGCTAACCTGCGTGATCGTCTCGTCCCACCACCAATAGCGCACACAGAAGTCGCGCAGCTCGATCGTCTGCGGCAGGTCGAACCGAACGCGGGGGAGCGTGCCGGCGGGTGGGCTGGCGGACTGGAAGCCGAAGTGCAGCGGCAACGTGAAGGCGTGCGCCACGTAGCAGACGGGCGTCCAGAAGCGGACCTTGACCGGCTCCGGCTGGTCGCCTGATCCCTCGTAGGCGGCATTGATGTCGGCCATCGTCGCCGGGGCGACCCGGTCGGGTGTGGCAAACAGCGGCCGGACGGCACCGGTCACCTCCGTCTCGGCAACCCGGCCGCGCAACGGGATGCTGTCACCGCCGACGCCGACCGGCGGCATCGGCAGCGCGATGACCTGCCCGGGCAATGCCTCCAGCCCGCCGCCCTGGTCACCGAGAGAGAACGCGCCCCGGGCGATACCGGCGGGGGACATGACCTCCGCACGACCGGGATCGGAAGCACCGACGACGAGCTGCGGTGAGGCCCACACCGGCCGCGCGATTCCGCAGGGAATCACGCTGTAGCGATAGCCGACGCTCTTCGCCGGGGCGAGTGTGACCGGCTCCACGATCAGCTCGAGGCTGATCTGCCCGCCGCCCATCCACGAGTACAGGAAACGCACGGGTGGCGGGTCGTTCGCGAAGGCGCACACCAGCGAGCTGTGCAGCGTGTCGTCTCCCACAGCCATCCACGAGCCACCGGCGCGCCGGATGATGTCGCTGATCGTCTTCTCCGTGGAGGGCATGCGCACGACGGCGCCGGGTGTCGGCAGATAGGCGGCGCTGGTCGCGCCGGCGGCGGCGCCACCCGGAGCGACCAGGTGGTGGAACCAGGGCATGACGCGCATCTCGGTAGCGGAGGTGTTGGTCAGCACCACCTCGACCTCGAGCGCCGCGCGCCCCGCGTCAAGCCGGTAGGTCTTCTCGATCTGCAGGCCGGTATGCGGCGGGGTCTTGAGGCGCGTGCCCAGCGCGAGCAGGTCGACGGTGCCCTCCGTGGCCGCCCGCAGTACCTCCCAGGCGGCCTCCGCCGGCTCCCAGCTCCCCGGCCCGAACAGGCGCTCCTTGCATAGCCCGCCGGCACCGGTGGTCATGTCACCACCGGCGACGTTGGCGTCCTTGCCGGCCAGAGTGAGCGCGACGACCTTGCCGCCGCGCCCCGGCACAACCCGGGCGGTCAGGAAGCGGTTGCTCAGCTCATACGCCGGCCCGGCGACGGTCTCGCGGGTAGTGACTGCCGCAACGAGCGGCGTTGCGGCAGAGAGCACAAGCAGTAGTGCGGCACAGGCGGCCAACGGGACACGCATGGAGGAGGTTCCTTTCGCGGGCAGACGGGCAGACGGCGGACGGGCTAACATCCCAGGGGCTCTGCCCCTGGACCCCGCCGGGGCCACAGG
>CAZIWQ010000471.1:706-5780 GCA_964542355.1 uncultured Armatimonadia bacterium | reverse complement strand
CTCGGCTTCGCGGGCGGTGGCAGGCTTGTCCTCCCGCAAGCAGCGCCGGTAGACGACCCGGGCACCGCTGCCGAGTCCGCCGGTCTCGCGCCATGCCTGCGCCAACGCCGCGACGTCGCCGTCGCGGGCCGCCCCCGCGGACGTCGCGCAGCGCCCTGCCAGGAGCCGAGCGTAAGGGTGAGCGATGCACCACGGGGTCTGCGCGCCTTCCCAGTTGAGCTCCTGTTCCATCGTCTTCAGAGCGGCCTCGGTGACGGTCTCGCGTGCATCGCGCAGGGCGCCCTCACAACCCGCCAACTGGGCGCGGACCCGCCCCAGCTCCGCATTGATGACTGCCAGTCGCGTCCAGCTCATGTCCCCCAGCGGCGCCCCGTCGCCCATCCCCGCGAGCGTCAGCAGCACGACGGAGCACTGCACGGCGGCTTCGCGGGCACGGTCGACGATGGGGAGGAGCGCGGTGAGCGCCCCCGCGGACTGATCCACGGTGCCCAGCGCCGACGCGTCGAGCCAGTCGATGACACGGCGGAGTGCCGCGGCGTCGGCCGGGACAACAGGCGCCTGCGCGGCGCTCACCAGTTGCTGCACGGCCGTGCGCACCTGGCTCTCCCGGAAGTGCGCCTCCAGTGCCTCCTCGGGCCAGCGCACACAGCGCCGGAGCAGGGAGGCGGCCGACAGGACGGTCGCGACATAGCCGCCGTTGCCCCACTCGCCCGTCAGGACCTGTCCGTAAGTGAGCGCCTGTCGGATGCGGGCATCGCGTCGCACGCGCCCGATCTCGGTGAGCAGCGCGGTGCGGACCCGGTTGCTGCCCGCCGCACGGTCCGCCAGGGCCTGCCCGAGGCGTGCGAGGTCGGGGGGCTGCTGCGGGGACACCGGCTCTGCACGGGAGGCCGCAGGTGCCGGCCGCCGCAGTGCCTCGAGCCTCCGGGCCGTGGTGTCGGACGGTGCGAGTCGGCCGGCCGCCTCGATCGCCGCGGCCGCCTCATTGCCGCGGTCTCGCGACCGCAGTACCTCGGCCCGGGCCAGATGCGGCTCCGCGGCCCCGGGCTCAAGCTCTGACGCCAGAGCGTAGAGCTGCAGCGGTCGGTGCGAGTAGCCCGCGTGAGCCAGCCGGTCGGCCAACTCCATCAGTCGCCGATAGTCGGCACGCTCGGCCTGCTGCGCAACGGTGCGTGCCTGCCGCAGCCGGTCCCCCGGCGGGGGGTGAGTGGCCAGGATGCTCCCCAGCCAGTCGCGGTCACCACGCCCCCCCGCGATGTACTCGAGGAACTCCAGCACTCCCCGGGGATCGTAGCCCGCCCGCAGGGCCAGGTCGATACCCACGGCGTCAGCCTGCGTCTCGTGCCGCCGCGAGTAGTGCAACGAGTTCAGGACCTGGACCACTCCCACCCCGAACTCCGCGGTGCGACTGTCCCGCCGCCGGGCCAGCGACGTCAGGCCCAGGAACACTAACTCGCGCTCAAACAGCCGCTGGAAGTCGCGGTCGTGGAGATGGGCAATCTCGTGTCCCAGGATCCCTGCCAGCTCGCTCTCCGAGGTCAGCCGGTCCAGTAGCCCCTGGTAGACATACACATTGCCGCCGGGCAGTGCGACGGCGTTGACATCCGGGGAGGCCAGAATGCGGAAGCGGAAGTGGAGGTCCTTGCGGTTGGAGGCGGCGGCAATGTCGCCGCCGATGCGCCCCACCCACTGGTTCAGGAAGGCGCTGTCGACGACACCGGTCTCGGCTTCGAGCATGGTCGCGGCAACGCGCCCGATGCGGTTCTCGAGCTCGGTCTGCACGCCGGCCGCCACCGGCATGCATGCGCCCGCCAGCAGCACCAGCACGAGGATGCCGTCACGGCCGCGCAGCCGGGCCCATGTCGCTTGTCCGGGACGGCAGCCGGGGTGCACCGTCAGGTGTCGGTCTGGGTGTTGCGGCATTGACTCCGCCTCCGCAATCGCTGTCTACCCCTGGTCGGGCAGGCGGTAGACATGCCTCTCGTACGGGCCAAACCGGTCTCGCCACGCGCCCGCAGTGACTGCCACCGTCCGCCCCTCGAACACAACCTCCGCGACAGGACCGGTGCCGGGCAGGCGAAACCCCACCTCCCGCGCCGTGCCCTGGGTGTTCACGGTCACGAACCACCGCGCACCGGCGTGAGCATAGGTGCGCGCCAGGATCGCCGGCTGGTCACAGGTGGCCTGGGCCGTGGCCTCCAGGCTACACAGCACCGGGGTCAGCGCCTCGAGCTCCACACACAGCGCCCGCATCTCGCTGAAGCACTCCTTCGTGCGCGGCACCTGGGCGAAATAGTAGATCCCACGGGCCCCCATCAAGAGCGACCCGTATGCCATGCACGAGAGCTCGCGCGGCGAGGGCTCACGGGCCATCCAGTAGGCATAGCCGGTGCCCTGCAGCCACATCCACACGGGCTTGTGCTCCTGCTCCGCGGCGGCCTGCATGCGCGCAACAGCACTCACGGCCGCCCCCGGTGAACCATGGGGGATTGGGTAGACGTCGGTTGAGTAGATGTCACCGGTGTGCCCCGCGAGCTTGTCCGAGAGGTAGTTGATGAGCGCCGGGTGGGAGGGGTCCAGTTGCCGGGCGAGCTGCACGCGGGCGTCGGCCTCCGCAAAGCGTTCACCACTCGGCTCGTCGTACACGTACCAGCACAGCAGGGCCGGGTGATCGCGTAGCGTCGTGATGTGCTCGGTGAAGCGCTCGCGGGTCATGCCGCCATCGAGCCATGGGATGATGCGCAGGCCAACGCGAGCGCAGCGATCGAACACCTGTTTGAGCCGGGCGGTTGTGATGGTGGCGCGGATCTGGTAGCAGACATCGTGGAAGCCCGACCGCGCCACGAAGTCGAGGATGTCCAGGTCATCGATGAACTCCAGGCCCAGCGAGTGCTGGATGTAGGGGTGGCCATCCAGCAGGAAGCGGCCGTGGGCGTCGATCGTCACCCGGGCGGGGGTGACCGGGGGGGCGGCGCCGCGCCCTGCCGCCACCTCTGCCGTCCGTCCCGGCGGCGACCAGTCCACCGCCGCCTCCCGCGTGGCAAGGGCGTCATCGGAGAACGGCGGGTGGTACTCGGGCGTGGCATGATCGCCGACCTGGAACTGCACGGCATCGATCCACAGGGTCCCCGCGGCCTGGGGGACGATGGCTGCGGTCAGTCGGTCCTGGCGGACAACATTGGGCAGGACGGCCTGCATCCACTCGGGGCCCACCGCGACCTGCGTGCCGGCGGAGCCGCATGTCAGCTTGACGGGCAGCTTCTCCCGGCTGGACTTGAGCCAGGCGGAGAGCGTGCCACGGGCGACGGAACGCGGCGGTGAGAACCACACCGACGAGGCGGACAAGAGCGGCGAGCCGGCCTGGTTCTCGAGGCACAGGCTCCACTTCCCATCCCGAGCGACAGTGGAGTCAAGGTGCCAGCGGCGGCGCCACGTGTCCATGTCGGCGGCCCACGGCATGTGGCCGACGCCCCAGTGGCCGCTGCCCCAGGCATACGGGATGCCGGGGCCGGGGATCTCGAAGCTGCCGTTGACGAGTAGGCTCTCATCCGGGTCGGCGGGGAGCAGGCGCAGGCCGCGCAGGCGGAAGGTGGCCTTGCCGGGCCCCGACGACCACACCGAGAAGCGGAACCGCGTGACTTGGCCCCACCCGTCCGGCTTCCCCTCGGTGCCGAAGGTATCCAGGCGTCGAGCGTGCCGCGTCCACGCCGCAGGGATGTTGCCGGTCAGGTGGGTGGCATACCATCCCCCGGGGGTGCCAAAGAAGACCATCACGGTCTGGGCGAGATCGCCGCCGGTGGCCGACAAGTCGAGCGCCACGCGCCCCGTCTGCGACAGGTCGAGCCGGCCGACCCAATCCCAGCAGGCGCGGCTGCCGGCCGCGGCGAACTCCGCGTCGAGAGCCAGGCAAGCGCCGCCGTCGTCCAGCTTCTCGATGCGCGCCGGTTTGCTGCCAAACTGCGGCTGCCAGTCCCTTTGCGCCGCGGCGGAGTCAACGTAGGACAGGGCCGGCCACGGCTGACCAACGGCAGGCAACATACCGGGGATCAGGACCGTCAAACACAGGCAGAGGCATCGCATCGCACGGACCTCCCGATGTCGGCGTATCCGTCGTGGGCCTGGCGCCGCCCGACAGGAGTGTCGGGCGTACCGGGCCGGCAACACCCGCCGCCCGACAACAGTGTCGGGCGTACCGGTCCGGCAACATCCGCCGCCCGACAACAGTGTCGGGCGTACCGGTCCGGCAACACCCGCCGCCCGACAACAGTGTCGGGCGTACCGGTCCGGCATGATGGCCGGCCCGACAATCACACTGTGGCTGTTCCTGGTGTGTGGGCCGATATCCTCCTGTGGTGTGGTCGGCGCGCCGTTCCGGAAAAGCGAGGTCGCAGAACCGACAGGTGAGACGAATGGCAGAGCGGATCGTGGTCAGCATCGACCTGGGCACAACGGGGTGCCGTGCCGGCGCCTACGCCGCCGGTGGCGCTCTTGTCGCCTCCCATCACGTCGAGTATGGCCTGACGTACCCGGAGCCGGGGGCGGCCGAACAGGAGGCGGAGGGGTGGTGGTCGGCGACGCGCGCGTGTGTCAAGGCCGTCGTCGCCGAACTCCCCGATCCATCGCTGGTCGTGGGGATCGGGATCAGCGCCCAGGGCCACTCGTGGGTGCCCACGAGCGCTGACTACCGGCCCCTGCGCCCGGCAATGACGTGGCTGGATACGCGCGCGAGTGGGGTCGCCCGTGAGCTCTCGCAGTCCAGGGGGACGCACTTCTGGGGGCACCGTGCCGGCAAGGCCCCCGGCCCATGGCACACCCTCGTCCAGATCCTGTGGTTGCGCGAGCATGAGCCGACCGTCGAGCAGGGCGCCGCGCACTACCTCTTCGCGCACGATTTCCTCATCGCCCGACTCACCGGCCAGCCGGTGACAGACTATACCACCGCGGCGGCTTCGCTCTTGTTCGGGGTGCAGGACTTCAGTTGGGATCGCACGCTGGCCACCGAGTACCTGGTGGACGTGAGCCGCTTCGCGCGCGCCGAGCCTGCCGGCACGGTGGCCGGCCGACTGGCTGCGGA
>CAZIWQ010000471.1:0-696 GCA_964542355.1 uncultured Armatimonadia bacterium | reverse complement strand
CCCGTGGCCGTGGGGGCCCAGGACCAGAAGTGCGCCGCGCTTGCCGCCGGGCTGGCGGACGGTGTCGCCACCGTCTCCCTGGGCACGGCCACCGCCATCACCGCGCTCACCCGGCGCCCGACGTTCGACGAACGCTCCGGAATTCCCTGTTTCCCGTACCTGGCGAAGGGCACGTGGGTGCTGGAGGCGCCCCTGACAACGACCGGGGCCGCGCTCAAGTGGCTGCGCGACCTCGGGCGCCAGTTCGGGGCCCGCGAGCTCACCCATGCCGACATGGCGCAGATGGCCGCACAAGCCCCGGCGGGCTGTGGGGGCGTGCGCTGCTTCCCCTTCTTCGCCGGCGCCGGCGCCCCTCATTGGCTCGGGGAGGCGCGGGGTGTCTTCAGCGGCCTCGGCCTGGACGCCCGCCCCGCCCACCTCGTCCGTGCCATCTTCGAGGGGGTTGCGTTCGAGATCCGGTCCAACCTGGATGCCATGGCCGAGCAGGGGGTGGAGGTCAAGCGGCTCCGCCTGTTCGGGGGCGGGGCCCGCTCGGACCTGTGGACGACCATCATCGCGTCCGTCGCCGGCATGCCCGTCGAGCGCAGCACGGATGTGGAGACGGCGGCCGCCGGTGCCGCGGCGTTGGCGCTGGTGGCCGCGGGCGTCCACTCCAGCCTCACGACCGCCCACAAGGCCCTCCGCTCACGACCCGAC
>CAZIWQ010000470.1:2776-5786 GCA_964542355.1 uncultured Armatimonadia bacterium | reverse complement strand
CGATGCGGGCCACCACCTCCGCCCCGATCCCCCCTGTCAACGAGCCCTCCTCTACCACCACGACGCGCCCCGTCTTCTCCACGGAGGCGGCCACCGTCTCCGTGTCCAGGGGTGCCAGCGTGCGCAGGTCGATGACCTCCGCCTCGATGCCGTGCGCGACCAGGGCCTGTGCCGCCTTGAGGGCCTCGGCCGTCATGCGCGAGTAGGCGACGATGGTGACATCCCCGCCCTCGCGCACGCACGCCGCCTCGCCGATGGGTACCGTGGTGTCGGCGGGGGCGACCTCGCCGCGTGTGGTGTAGAGGATCTTGCTCTCGATGAAGACAACCGGGTCGTCGCAGCGGATGGCACTCTTGAGTAGCCCGCGGGCGTCGGCGGGGGTCGCGGGGGCCAGCACGATGAGGCCCGGTGTGGCAACGAGCCAGCGCTCGAGCGACTGGGAGTGAGTGGGGCCATAGCCCCGGCCGGCGCCGGCGGGGGTGCGGACCACCAGCGGCACCCGCGCCTGCTCGCCGAACTGGTAGCGGAACTTCGCGGCATGGTTGGCGAGCTGGTCCATCGCCAGCGAGAGGAAGTCCATGAACATGATCTCGACGACCGGGCGCAGGCCGGTGAGCGCCGCCCCGATCGCCACCCCCACGAATCCGCCCTCGGAGATCGGGGTATTACGCACCCGCTCGCAGCCGAAGCGTGAGGCAATCCCCTCGGTTAGCTTGAAGGCTCCGCCGTAGCCGGCGATGTCCTCGCCGAGGAGGATGACGCGCTCATCGCGCTCCATCTCTTCCTCGAGGGCAAGTCGGATGGCGTGGGAGAAGAACATCTCTGGCATGGTGCTCAAGCCGCCTGGTCGTGGCGAGGTCAGAAGGAAGCGAACAGGTTGTCAGTGACGGTCTGCGGGTCGGGCTCGGGACTCTCTCGCGCGAAGTCGATGGCCGCGGCGACGGCGGCGTGCGCCTGCCGGCGTGCCGCCTCGAGCTGAGCCGTCGTGGCCACCTGCTCCGCGAGCAGCCGGTCCGCCATCAGGGTCAGGGGGTCGTGGGCGGCCCAGTGCTCCGCCTCCCCCGCGGGGCGGTACTCGCAGCGGTCGCTCTTGGAGTGCCCGCACATGCGGTAGGTGACGGCCTCGACGAGTGTCGGCCCCCCGCCGCGGCGGGCCACGGCGGCCGCCTGTGACACCACCTCGCGCAGGGCGAAGTAGTCGTTGCCGTCCGCCTCAACGCCCGGGATGCCGTAGGCCACGGCCCGCCGCGCGATGTGCGGCTCCTTGAAGGCCTCGGCGGTCGGCGTGCTCATGGCATAGTGATTGTTCTCGCACAGATAGACGATGGGGAGGTCCCACGTCGCTCCCATGTTGACGGCCTCGTGGAAGGCGCCCTGGCCGGTGGCGCCGTCCCCGAAGAAGCACAGCACGACGCGGCCGGTGTGCAAGAGCTGCTGTGACAGCGCCGCCCCCGTGGCGATGGGGGTCATGCCACCCGTGATGCCGTTGGAGCCAAGGAAGCCCAGCGCGAAGTCGGCCATGTGCTGGCTACCACCGCGTCCCCCGGAGTAGCCGGTCGCGCGCCCGAACAGCTCGGCCATGATGCGGGCCGGGTCGCCGCCCTTGGCGATGAAATGTCCGTGCCCGCGGTGGTTGGAGGTGATGAGGTCAGTGGGCTGCAGGCCGGCCACGGCGCCCATCGCGCAGGCCTCCTGGCCCAGGCAGAAATGCGAAGTGCCCCGGATCAGGCCCTCCCCGAACAGGCGATCGAGGGCGAGCTCGAACTCCCGGATCACGTGCATCAGCCGGTAATGGTCGACGAGCTCCGCGGGATCGTAGCTCACTGGTACCTCCGGACTGCCACGGCGGCGGTGCGTCCGCCCGGGTCAGTGCGGCTGACGACAAGCGTGCCGGCATCGGTGTCGCGCGCCAGGGCGTCGATCGCCGCCGCCAGGTCGAGCGCCAGTGCGGCCCCGGAGCAGTGTCCCCACGTCGCCGGAGCCGTGTAGGGGCGTGCCGCGTCGCCATGGCCGCGGCGCAGGGCGGCCGCGATGGCGGCCCCAGGGGTCCCGTCCGGGCTCCCCGCGAGCCCCACGCCGACAACCTCGGCAAGGATGTTCGCTCCCCGGGCCATGGCGCCCTGCGCTGGCTCCAGCACGATCAGGCAGGCCCCCTCGCCCGGCACGTGCCCTGCTCCGCGCGCCGCGTCCGCCCCCAGTGCCTGCAGGAGCGGGCGGCTGAGCGCCTCGGCACCCCCGGCCACCAGCAGGTCGACGCGGCCATCGCGGACCAGGTCGAACGCGTAGTGCAGGGCTGCTCCGGCGGAGGTGTGGCCGGTGCAGAACGTCGCGGCCGGCCCCGCGAGCTGGTACTCAATGGCCACCAGGCTCGCGGGCGAGTTCACGAAGCTGTGGGTGAAGATCATCGGGGAGGCGAAGCGGACGCCCTTCGCCTGCACGCGGCAGGTGACGTTGTGCAGTGAATCCAGGCACCCGTACGCCGTCCCGAGAGCCAGTCCGCATCGGGGGTGATCCAGGGCGCGCCAGTCTACTCCGGCGTCAGACAGGGCCAGGGCACACGCCGCGAGCGCCAGTGCGGAGCAGCGGTCAAGGTAGGTCTTCTCGCTCTCGAGATAGTCCTGCACGTAGAAGTCCAGGCACTCAGCGAGGGGGGCGTCGGGTGGCCAGGCCTCGGGGAACAGCTCGGGTGGGCGGCGCCCCTCCCGCCGCTCGCGGATCCCCGCGGTGAAGTCCTCGTGGCCGATCCCGACGGCGCAGATTGGCCCCATCCCGGTGACCACGACGCGGCCCCCCTCCGCCAGCGCCTCGCTGCATGGCGTGGACGACTGGGCACCTGGCATAGTCACGTTGATACCCCCCGTTCGGCGGCCAGCTCGCGGAACACCACGCACGCGTTCCCGCCGCCGATGCCGGCACTGATGCTGGCGGCACAGCGGACGCGCCCGGCGCGGGCGGCGTTGACGACGAAGTCGAGGTCCATCTGCGGGTCGGCGGCCTCGTCGGTGAGCGT
>CAZIWQ010000470.1:0-2766 GCA_964542355.1 uncultured Armatimonadia bacterium | reverse complement strand
CGTGGGTGGCAGCATGTCGGTCTCAATCGCCTTGATCGTGGCAACGGCTTCGATGGCCCCTGCGGCTCCCATCAGGTGGCCGATGGCCCCCTTGATTGAGCTGACCGCGATGTGGTAGGCGTGCTCCCCCAGCACTATCTTGATCGCCCGGGTCTCCTCGGGGTCGTGGTACTCGGTACCCGTGCCGTGAGCGTTGATGTAGTCGAGGTCCTCGGGTTGGAGGCCGGCGTCGCGGATCGCCTCGGCCAGCACCCGCGTCATGCCGCTGCCGCCCGGGTCGGGGGCGGTGAGGTGGTAGGCGTTGTTGCTTTGCCAGCTTCCCATGACTTCGCAGTATGGCCGGGCTCCCCGGGCCTGCGCGTGGGCCAGCCCCTCCAGCACCAGCACTGCGGCCCCCTCCGCGAACAGGGTGCCGTTGCGGTTCGCGCTGAACGGGAGGATGTCGTCGGGGCTCATGGTGCGCAGGACGCTCAGGCCGGCCAGGGGCGTGGGCGCCAACGCGTCGTAGCCGCCGCACACCACGATGTCGGCGTGCCCATGGCGGATCAGGTCCAGGCCGATGCCGATGGCCGCCGTCCCGGAGGCACAGGCGATCGACAGTAGCGAGGCGGGGCCCTGGAGACAGAACACGCGGCACAGGTGGTCGAGAGCGGTCCCGCAGGCAGCCTCGCGGAAGGCGGCGACGGCATCGGAGCCGGAGGCGGCCACGGCGCGCTCCCACGAGGGTGCGCCGCCGAAGTTGGTGGCCAGCACGGCACCCCGGTGGCAGGCCTGCTGCTCCGACGGTTCGAGTCCGGCATCGGCGACGGCCTCGCGGGCCGCGGTGAGCAGGTACTCAGTGGCGCGATCGGGGGCGGCCGCCAGCCCGAACTCCCGCGGGGCAAAGTGCCAGTCTGACACCTCGCCTGCTCTGGTGTTGCGCAGCCCGCCGGCGTCGAACCGGGTGATGGGGGCGATGGCACGGCGGCCGGCGAGCAGGCCCTGCCAGAAGTTGGCGACGCCGGTGCCCAGCGCAGTGACGGCGCCCAGGCCGGTGACCACGGCACGGCTCGGCGGCATGATACGTCCTCCAGGGGGACCGGCAAACACTGAGACGATCCTGTCTCACTTGAGACGGTCGGGGTCGCAGTCCGGTTCGCCACCGCGGCACTCGACGCACAGACACGACGCGAGCCGCGCACTGCTGCGCGGCTCGCAATCTGTGGTGCCCCGGTTGCGCCCAGGCTGGACAGGCCAGCTTGTGGGCTGAGTATAGCGCGAGGGGGCTACTCTGTCAAACGAAGGCGGCCGCGCTCACCAAGGGCCTCCCGGGCACCCAGCTTGCGGACCGTGCCATTGGCGATGATGTCGCAGAGGCGGGCCGGAACGAGCCGTCGCGCCCGGACCTGAGCGATGATCAGGGGGAGTGCCTGCACGCTGCACAGGTCGCCCTGGTGCATCAGGATGATGTCCCCGGACCCCAACTGGCTGGTGGCGTTGTGGGCGATCGCGCCCACTTCCGGCTTCTTCCAGTCCCCCGTGTTGTGCGTCCACAGGGTCGTCACCAGGCCCAGGCGTTCCGCGACCTCGAGCGAGGCCACCGTGTAGTCACCGCCCGGAGGCCGCATGTAGGTCATCACCGTGCCCGTGAGCGTCGCGACGATGCGCGCGCAGCCCCGGATCTCGGCGTAGACCTCGGCGGGGGAGAGGGTGGAGAAGCGGCGGTGTGAGTAGGTATGGTTGCCCAGCTCGTGGCCCTCGCGCGCGATCTCGCGGATCAGCCCGGGGAACTCCTCCGCCTTCTCGCCGACCACAAAGAAGGTGGCCTTCACTCGCTCGCGGCGCAGAACATCCAGCACCAGGGGAGTGATGAGGGGGTGGGGGCCGTCATCGATAGTGAGCGCGACCTTCCCGCCATCGGGGACGCCGCCCAGGATCGCCCTGACGCGAGCCTCGGCACCCGTGAGGTCGGCGGTGCCGGTGACGCCCTCCGCGGCTAGCCCCTGCCACGCCTCCGCGAGCCGGGGGAAGGTGTAGGCCGTGCGCGGCATGTCATCCTTGGCCGTCGCCCAGTCGGTGGCGTACCGGGTGAACACCGGGTCATAACGCACGGCGCTGAGGCCCGCGAGGAGCTCGCGCGACGGCCGCGCGGGACCCTTCACCAGCCGCTGGTAGACCTCGCGCTGGGCGGCGACCGAGAATACCGGGCGGTGCCATTCGGTGCCATCCGCAACGATCTCCGGAACCACCGCCCAGAAGTCCACATGCCCGATCTGCCGGGAAACGCCAAACGCCACCCGCAGGCCGAGCAGCGCATCCTGTTCCACGGCTGCGAGGGAGAACAGGCGGCTCTGCGCATCTCCCGCCTGCACCTTCACCAGGGCGGCCGATTGGCCGTCCTGGGCGGCGACCGCGACGCGCAGGACGCGCTCACTCAGCCCCGCGCCATTGAGGGCACTCAGGAGTGTGCGCTCCACATCGGGGTTCATCCCCTTGGCCTGGGAGTCCCCGTTCACCAGGGGACGGGTCAGGCCGATGGGGGGCAGCGCCAGGGCGTGGACCGCCAGGTGCGAGAGCGGCTCTGCGCCCGTGGCCCGCCAGGCAGAGGTCGTCAATGCGAGGCTAGCGAGCAGGCACGCAGTGCCGACACGCAGCAGCCTGTGTTCAGGTTTGGCTAAGCTCATGCGCACAATCCTGCGACAGATTTCCTATGCGGTGATGACCTCGGACAGACGCCGCGGCATTATACAGTGGACCAGAGCGGGTGTCGAGGGGAGCCAACCGCGC
>CAZIWQ010000469.1:0-5788 GCA_964542355.1 uncultured Armatimonadia bacterium | reverse complement strand
CTCGGGGGCCGGCCGGAAGTGGCCTCTTCGGCCGGACCCCTCGGCGAGCACCGGTGCGGACCGGGAGGGATCACGGGGGGCCGGACCGAATACCTTGGTCGGCGCACCAGCCACGCCGGTCGGAGGCCGCGGCCGCGCCGCGGCGACGTGTCAACGAATGGAGGAGTACACCATGGCCCGGCAAGGGTGGCTACCGGCAGGTCGCATGCTCAGACTGATCCTGCTCTCCGCTGCACTCGGGGGTGTTGTCGCGGTGAGCCTTGCCGAGCCGGCGCGGCTGTACGTGGCACCGGCGGGCAACGACGCCTGGTCGGGTCGGCAGGCCGAGGGCGGCGGGCCTGCCGGTCCCTTCCGGACCCTGGCGCGCGCCCAGAAGGAAGTGCGCACGATCGTCGCCGCCGGGGCCCCCGAGGGTGGGGTCCTGGTGCTCGTGCGCGCCGGCACCTACGAGCTCGACGCCCCGCTCGCACTGGGCCCGCAGGACTCGGGAACCGAGCGCGCGCCGGTGGTCGTGTGTGCCTATGAGGGCGAGAAGCCCGTGCTCGTCGGTGCCCGCAAGGTCACCGGCTTTGCGCCCTACAAGGGCCGGATCCTGCAGTGCAGCCTGGCAGGCACCCCACGGGAGAAGGTGGCATTCACCCAGCTCTTCTTCCGCGGCGACCGCCAGGTCCGGGCTCGCACCCCGAACCTCGATCCGGAGGATCCGCATGGCGGCACGTGGGCGCATGTCGCGGAGGTCGATGGCCCGGGCGTACGCGAGCACTTCACCACCGTGGCCAACATGATCCGGGGCTGGACGCGCGTCCAGGGGGCCCGCGTCGGCATCCACCCCTCCTACGACTGGGCCTGGAACCTCGTCCCCGTCAAGTCGGTGGATCAGGCGGCCGGTACCATCACCCTGGGGCAAAGCGTCTCCTACGAGCTGCGGGTGGGCGACCGCTACTATGTCGAGAACGTATTCGAAGAGTTGGATGCGCCCGGCGAATGGTACCTGGACCGCGAGCGTGCGGTGCTCTACTTCTGGCCCCCGGCCGACATTGCCACCGGCGAGGTGCTGGCCCCGGTCACGGGCACAGTGGTCGAGATGAAGGGGGCCGGCGACATCACGGTGCGCGGGTTCACGATCGAGGCCTGCGACGGCGATGCCGTGCGGATCGAGGGCTGCGAGCGCTGCCTGGTGGCCCAGAGCGTCGTGCGCAACTGCGGCGGCTGGGGCCTGCGCATCGCCGGGGGGCACCACAGCGGCGCCGCCGGCAATGATGTCTCCGCCACCGGCGCCGGCGGCATCATGATCGACGGCGGCGACCGCAAGACGCTCGCGCGCGGCGACAACTATGCCACCAACAACTATACCCATCATATCGCGGCCTTCGCGAAGACGTACAACACCGGCATCAACGTGGGCGGTGTCGGCAACCTCGCAGCCCACAACCTGATCCACGACACGTATCACGCGGGCATGACGCTCAGCGGCAATGAGAACGTGATGGAGTACAACCTCGTACACCACACGAACCTCGGGTCGGCCGACACGGGGGGAATCTACTTCTGCTCGCGTGACTGGACGCAGCGGGGCAACATCATCCGCTACAACATCTTCCACCACTGCGGCGGGTTCGGGAAGGACAACTCGTGGCAGCCGGTCAGCAGCGGGAAGGTGCAGTTCAGCTACCCCCACTTCACGTGGGGCATCTATCTAGATGATCCGACGACCGGGACCGAGGTGTACGGGAACATCCTGTGGAGTGTGCCGATCTGCGGGCTGCACAACCACGGCGGGCGGGATAACCGGTGGGAGAACAACATCGTCGTCGATTGCCCGGCTGTCAACGCCGGCATGCTGTGGGACGGCTGGGACTGCTGGCCGGACATCTTCAAGCGGCTGCGCGAGGCCCAACGCCCCGACTCACCGTACCTGAAGCTGTATCCGGAGCTTGGGCAGTACGACGAGCAGCACCCGGCAGCGATGACCGGCCTCAAGTTCGTGCGCAACATCTTCTACTACACGCAGGACGGCTCCCGCTGGCTGCGCGAGAAGTCGACGGGTGGCTGGGATGGCGGACAGCTCCTGTACTCGTACCGCACGCGCGTCGAGGACTTCCCCCACAACGAGTTCGACTACAACACCGTCTGGGCGCCGCCGGGGATCGACCTCAAGATCAGCCTGCAGCGCCAGCCGGAGGCCCATCAGTGGCTGAGCTGGGATCAGTGGCGGGCGCTGGGAGTGGACCAGCACTCGGTGATGGCCGACCCCCTGTTTGTTGACCCTGCGCACCACGACTATCGTCTGAAGCCGGAGTCGCCGGCCCTCAAGCTGGGGTTCAAGCCAATCCCGATGGAGAAGATCGGCCCCTACGCCGACACCCTGCGCGCGTCGTGGCCCATCGTTGAGGCGGCGGGGGCCGCGCGGCTGGGCGAGTTCACCACCACCCGGGCATTCCAGCTCCCCGGGTATGAGCCCGTGCCCGCACGTGAGTTCGTGCCACGGTCGGGGATCGGTCGCGTCTTCGCGAAGCTGGCCGCGAAGCAGCCGGTCACGGTTGCCTACTATGGCGGCGGCATCCACTCTGCCGGCGGATGGCGCGGCGGGGTGCTCAAGTGGCTGCGCGAGCGCGCCCCGGGAGTAACGGTGACGGAGATCGACGCCGGGATCTGTGACTGCTCACGCGGCTCGGGGTTCAGTGTCTACCGCTTCTCCCACGACGTGCTCCGCCTCAAGCCCGACCTGGTCGTCGTCGACTTCGCATCCGACGACTTCCAGACCGACACGCACGCGATCTGGGCGGCGATTGAGGGGATCATCCGACAGGCCCGCCGGGAAGCGCCCGGGCCGGAGCTGCTGCTAGTCTACGCTTTCCGTGCCGGGTTCGAGGACGCCTATGCGCGCGAGCTGTCACCGGCGACGATCTCGGCCTACGAGCGCCTGGCCGACCGCTATGGCATCGCCTCCGTGAACATGGGCTACCGGGTCGCACGCCTGGCACGGGAAGGGCGGCTTGTGATCAAGGCCACGGGAGAACCGGCCGCGACCGCGGGCAAGCTGGTCTTCTCCGCCGATGGTACGCGGCCGTCCGAGGCTGCCAACCAGCTCTATGCCCAGGTCATTACGGAGGCGTTGGCCAAGCTCGCTGCCCTCCCGCCGGCCACTCCCCGGGAGCTCCCCCAACCTCTGTACCGGGGACAGCTCGAGCGCGCGAAGCTCGTGGCCATCACGCCTGCGATGCTCGGGGGCGCGTGGGAGAAGATCGACGCGGCCAACGTTGGGGGCCGCAGCTTCGCGAAGCACTTCGATGACGTGTGGCTCACGCGCAGCCCCGGGGCGACGCTCAGCTTCTCCTTCACGGGAACCGCGGTGAGCCTGTTCGACCTGATGGGACCGGACACGGGTCGCATCAAGGTGACGGTAGACGGCAAGGACATGGGGACGCGCCAGCAGGTCGATCCCTGGGCCTACTACCAGCGGCTGGCGGCCATGGACCTGGCGGGGGGGCTGGCCGAGGGAGTACACACGGTCAAGGTCGAGCTCCTGGCTGAGACCCCCGACCGCAGTGTTCCGATTGCGGAGGCGAAGCGGGTCAACCGCTATGCCCCGCGCGACTTCGAGGGCGTGGCCCTGCGCCTCGGCTGGCTGCGGATGGTGGGGGAGTTGGCACCGTGATGGGTGTACCATCGCTCAGTCAGCGATCGGGCCGGTCGCCAATCGGGCCTTGATTCGCACAGTGAAGGTGTGTTACGCTTTCACTCCCCGTGCGAACGGTGCCACCGTCACCAGGCCGCGAGGACACCAGAATGCCGATCGACGCAACCCATGCGGACCGCCTGTGCCGTGTCTTCTGCAACGTGATCGACGATGTGATCACCGCACGGGCGCTGCATGAGGCGGCGGGGGGCGAGCTCTCACGGGCGCAGTTCGCCGGACTGCAGTATGTCGCGCTTCATCCGCAGTGCTGTATCAAGGACCTGGCCCGGGGGCTGGCGATCAGCCACCCGGCGGCGGTCAAGCTTGTGGAGCGCCTTGAGGGCCGCGGTCTGCTCTCGCGCTCTTCGCACGAGCGAGACCGGCGGGTGGTGCAGCTCACCCCCACGACGGCGGGCAGTGAGCAGGCACATGCCATCATGGTGGCCCGGACACGGGCCATTGAGGCCGTGCTCGAGAAGGCCGGCGCCGACTCCTCGTGCGCCCTGTTCCATTGCATGGAAGTGTTCATTCGCACAGCCCTCACTGACCAGAAGGACCGCGACGGTGTGTGCCTGCACTGCGGCAAACACCACAGCGACGGGTGTCCGGTGTGCCAGGCTGAGCTGGAGCTCACCGGCAACCGCCGCATCGATGAGTGACAAGCCGGGAGAGCGGCCTCCGAACGGCTTTTGGGCCGCTCTTCTACCGCCGTCGCCCGATCACAAGGATGACCCGTGATGAGCCCTGCCGCCGGCTGCCGCCGCCGGCAGGGAGGCGACCGCAGTGGCGCGCTGCGGCCGCGCAGGGATCACCGGTCTGAGAGGGAGGGGAGGCGCAACCGCGACCAGGCTTACACCTGCGGACCTGGGAGACCCGCATGGCAGTGAGCACTCGTCAGGGCGCCTCGCATCGCGACATCGAATGTGGGTCCCGCTGGCGGAACCGTCACCTCGGAAGCTAGCACCCGCCTCGCAGTTGTAGCAACCCTCACGCAGCACCACCCTCACCTCGTCGGCTGCACCTGACCACTGTGCCCCACCGTGGCGTCGGCGCCGCGAGGGGCGCCCGGCTGGATGTCTGTCTGCGGGCAGCGCGCGCTTTGCCGTTCCAGCCGAGAGACCGTCACACCGTCTCCCCGCGAACCAGCGGGGCGCCCGGAGGCACACCTTACTTAGGAGCGGATATTCCATGTTCTTATTGACAAAACTTGATCGAAGCCTGCCTGTGTGGCTGGCGCTGGCCGTGAGCCTGGGATGTGCGGGAGCCCTCACTGCCGACGGCGTCCCGGTAGCACGGGCCGCGGCGACGGACAGGCCGAACCAGGCCCCCGCCGCCATCAGTGCCCTGACACTCACCCCCCGGCTGGAGCTGCCTGCTGACGTCACCCCTGAGCACCTGCTCATCGATGTCGTGCGCAAGATGTGGGCCGGGGAGTTCGGGGACCAGCCGGAATGGCGGCTCTCGCTGCTGGTGCGCGGGCTGCGCGAGCAGCCGCGCACGGCGCGAGTAACCGCCTTCTCCTCTCGTTGTGCCGATGGGGGCGGGCCCTGGACCCGCTGGGGCACCCGTGTCCGCCGGGGGATCTGTGCCGCCGATGCCCGCTACTGGGGTCCCGGAAGCGTAGTGTGGATCGACGCACCGATCGAGGAGATGCTGATCGTTGAGGACACCGGCAGCGCCATCCGCGGCCCCAACCGGTTTGACATCTGCTTCGGTGACGACGCCGCCGCATGCAGTCGGTTCGGCGTCCAGCAGGTGCAGTACATCCCCTTGCACGTCGCCACGCCGCGGGCGGCGTGGGGGAACAAGCCGGGCGACTGGAGTCCGCCCGCAGTCCCCGTCCGCCAGGTGCTCCAGTGCGGGCCCGGCTCCGGCGGAACCGCCATCCAGGTGAAGCCGCCGGCCCCCGACCACGTCGGCTAGAAGAGCGGCCGAGAAGCCGTTCTGAGGCCGCGACGGTCCGCTCAGAGGCCCGCGGACGGCACTCACAGCCGCTCCATCACCAGAGACCCGGCCGGCAATGGCCTTTTGGGCCGGGTCTCCCGGGCCGATGCTCAGGAGCATCGTTTTTAGCAGATTGGCTGCTGGGGGCCCGCTGGTCTGTTGCGG